>JAZOLE010000148.1:0-3320 GCA_045652835.1 Eubacteriales bacterium
ACTTTCGGGCTTTGCCACGCGCTCAATCTTGGCAAGCAGTTTTTCACGTGCACGGATAGTGACGTAATTGTGCGCCTGATTCCAGCGACGCTGCTGCTCAAGGAACGCCTCCTGACGCGCAAATTCGCGCTGCTGCAGGTCATATTTCTTTTGCTGCAGCGCTCTGTCCTGCTCGCGCTGCTGCATGGTCTGCGAATAATTACCCTTATACAGCTTGGCGTGGCAATTCTCCACCACCAAGGTCTTGCCCGTGACGCGGTCAAGGAAATAACGGTCGTGCGAGATGACCATAACGCACTTTTTATAAGAGATCAAGAAGCTTTCCAGCCACGCAAGCGGTTCCATGTCATGGTGGTTGCTCGGCTCGTCCAAAGGCAAAATATCAGGCTCGGTGGCAAGCACCACGGCAAGGGCAAGTCGCGTGCGCTGGCCGCCGCTGAAGGTGTCGATCTGTCTTTCTCCGTCCTCGCGGTCAAAGCCCAGCTTTTGCAAAATCGAGGCGCATCTGCCGCGGAACTCCATGCCACCCTCGCGCATAAAGCGCTCGTGCAGGCGGGTGTATTCCCCGGTCAGAATGTCATAATCGGCACGTGAGGTGTCCTGCAAAGCACTCTCCAGCTCGGCAAGTCGCTTCTCCGCCGCCAAAAGCTGCGGAAAGGCGTGATACATAAGTGACAGCGCCGTGCCGTCACCTTCGCGCTCAAACGCGCCGTCCTGCGTCAGAATGCCAAGCGTTTTGTCCTTGGAAATGTACACCCTGCCCTCTGTCGGCTCGTACGTGCCCGTAATCATACGGAACAGCGAGGATTTGCCCGAACCGTTGACGCCAATGATACCGAGCTTATCGTTTTCCTCAAGAGAAAAGGAGATATGCTCCAATATGACGTCGGTACCAAAGGACAGACCGAGATCGTCCACACTCAGTATCGTCATACTTCATACCTCCTTACAACAACTATCAGAGCCACTTAAATTCGTGCTCTGCAATAAATTCTTTCAAATACAGCCAATAGAACAGCACCAGCGCAAACGACGCCAGCGTGATGATGCCGACCAGCAGCCAATGCTTGACCTTCATTTCGGGCTTTGCCTGATCCTTGGGTACCACTCCCACTCTGCGCAACAGCGGGAAGAGGGCGGAAATAAACAGCACGATAAATGCTGCCTCAAAGGGAAACAGCATCAGATTTTTGCCGATACGTATGCCGCTGATAAAAGCAGACACCTTACCGCTCTGATCACCCGTCAGATAATATTGCAGCTTGAGTATCACAGGGTTAATCAACAAATTACACACCACGTTGACCGTGAATTTGGACAGCAATACGCGGCTGACCGTGATCTTTCTTCTCCAAAGGAACATACCAAAGATCAAAGAGGACGTCATTTCCACCAGCATAAAGAGCGGAAAATACGCCTGCCCCGCCATGGGGAACAGAATGCATCCCAGCGTATCACTCACCGAACCCGATAAAAAGCTGACCACGGGGCCGCAAACCATGGCGCCCACGGCATTGACGTAGCAATCCAGCGTGAACTTCAAGCCCGGCAGCACCTGGATATTGAAAAACTGATGCTTGACCATCACGCGCAGCGCAATAAACAAAGCGGCGAACACCAGAATTTTGATGTCCTTGATCTGTGCGGCAGCGTCAATCCAATACTGCTTGCCGTATCCCGCACCTGCGGGCAAAAGCTCGGGGGTTTTGGTTTTTGTTTTCATAAAAAATTCCTCCTTTCCTCACCCATATCGCAAGAAAAAGAGGCGTAGTGCGCCGTATTCATGCCATATAAAGCGGGATGCAAAAGGTGAACCGCGCGGCAGAATGCCCTGTCGCTTCGTCCTGCGGACAACTCCCCGTCCCGCAAGCACTTAACGCTCACCGATTTACTCTTAATATAGGGATATTATACCACTAATGGGATGTTTCGTCAAGGGCTTACAAGAAAATCCCCTTTCCCTCTTGCGCGCGGCGTCCTTTTGTGTTATACTTATTTTGGAGTAATATCAATTTTTATATAAAGGGGCATACATGGTTTTTTCATCACTTTTCTTCATATTCGCCTTCCTTGTCATCAGCTACGCGCTGTATGCCGCCTTCAAGGGCATTCGCGCACGTAATACCGTCCTTTTGGTGTCCTCCCTGATCTTTTACGCTTGGGGTGGACCTGCCTTTGTGCTGCTTTTGTGCCTTGAGGTGCTTGTTTGCTACGTCAGCGCCATCATCATTGAAACCATAGGGGCAAAAACGCGCCGTGCGCTGATTGCGACTTGGACCTGCGTGGGCTTTTGCCTTGCGCTGCTGATCCTGTTCAAGTACACAGGCTTCTTCCTTGACAACGTGCAGCTGCTGATCGGCTTGCCCGAAATCATTCCCGCCATTACCTTGCCCATCGGCATCTCGTTCTATACCTTCCAGCTGATCTCCTACGTCATTGACGTTTATCGTGGTGAGGTCGAAGCACAAAAGCGTTATGCAAACCTGCTGTTGTACGCTTCCCTGTTCCATCAGTGCATTGCAGGCCCGATCGTGCGTTACGCCGACGTAGCGCGCGAGATCGAGCAGCGCACAGTAACGCTGACCGAAGCCTCGCAGGGTGTTTCCCGCTTTGCTGTGGGTCTTGCCAAAAAAGCGCTGCTTGCAAACGGCTGCGCCCTGATTGCCGACTCGCTGCTTCCCTCTGCTGCCACCACCGATCTCTCCGCCCTTTCCTCTGTCTCGCTGCTGCTTGGCGGTCTTTGCTACATGCTGCAGATCTACCTTGACTTCTCCGCCTACTCCGACATGGCGATCGGTATGGGTCTGATGGTTGGCTTCCACTACAAGGAAAACTTCAACTACCCCTATGCCGCCTCGTCGGTCACCGATTTCTGGCGCCGCTGGCACATCTCGCTCTCCACCTTCTTCCGCGATTACGTATATATTCCCTTGGGCGGCAACCGCGTGCGTGTGCCCCGTCACATTCTCAATATGCTGATCGTTTGGGGTCTTACCGGCTTTTGGCACGGTGCTTCCTGGAATTTCGTTTTATGGGGACTTTACTACTTCGTGTTGCTGACGCTTGAAAAATACGTTTTGCGCGTGGGCAAGGCAACGCCCGTTGCGTCCAAGATCATCACGCGCATTTGCGTGCTGCCTGCCGTCTATTTCGGCTGGATGCTGTTCCGCTTTGACGACCTCTCGCTCTTGTGGGATACGATCAAGGGCATTGTGTGCGCCAACGGAAATGCGTTCTTTGACCTGAGCGCGCAAACCACCCTGAGCGGCAATTGCTTCTTCCTTGCGATCTCGATCATCGCCTGCTTCCCCCTTGTGCCC
>JAZOLE010000149.1:0-8087 GCA_045652835.1 Eubacteriales bacterium
AATGACGAGGTCATCAGTTCGATTCTGATTACCAGCTCCAGAAAAACCCTCGCAATAGCGAGGGTTTTTTGATTATTTCGGACTTTGGAGGCTGATATGAGCACAAGAGGCGAGAGAGCAAAAGACCTGTTTCTGCAAGGCTACACCTGTGCGCAGGCGGGTTTGCTGGCGTTTGATGATATCACGGGCTTGGACAGCACCACGGCGGCAAAGCTTTCCAGCGGCTTTGGCGGTGGCATGGGCAGGCTGCGCGAGGTCTGCGGTGCGGTCAGCGGTATGTTTATGGTATACGACCTTGTCTGCGGCTACGCAGAGCCGGGGGATATGGAAGCCAAAAAGCGCGTGTATGCCGATATCCGCGAATTGGCAGAGCGCTTCAAGGCGCAGTCGGGCGGTACGATCGTGTGTCGCGAGCTGCTTGCAGGGGTAGAGACCACTACGGGCGGCGATCCTGAGCAGAGAACTGCCGCGTATTACCAAAAGCGTCCGTGCCCCAACCTTGTGGCAATTGCAGCCGACGTCTTGGACGAATTTTTGAGAGAAAAGCATGTAATTTGAACCCAAGCCGTGCCTTCGGGCACGGCTTTTTTGCGTTTTTTTAAAGTTTTTTGAAAAAATATTGAAAAAACGTCGGACATTCGTGTGATTTTTTGCGTCTATATAAGTGAGTACGGTTTTCTTGACATATGGGAAAACTTATGATAAAATGATATTGGGTTTAGGACGCATTGAAAGCGTCCGAAGAAGGAGGAACGAATATGAAAAAAAGTATGGCTGTTTTGACATTTTTCTTGGCTCTGATGTTGCTCTGCGGCTGCTTTGTGGGCTGTGAAGTTGAAAAAGACGTTCAGCAGGATATTAGCGAAAGCACCGAGCAAGACGCAAAGGAGGATCTTTTCAAGGATTTGAAAATCGAAGACTCGTTTGCGGACGGCAAGCCCTACCACCTGTATTTTCTTTCCAACGGTGACGGCACCTGCGCGCTCAAGTACGTGACCGTCAACCCTGAAAACGAGCAGGATTTTGTGCTTGAGATCCCCGAAACGTCTCCTGCGGGCGATACCGTGACCTCTGTGGATATCGTACAGGACGCTTCTGCCGCATTCGGTAAGGATCCCTCTGTGCAGAATTTTCCTTGGGTGCTGTCCGAGGCGAGCTATCAGGCAATCTGCCAGACCGCACAGGCGAACAACATCCCCGATTTTGATTACAATAAGATGCGCGCATACTTTTACGAGATTTCCATTGAGGGCATGGATGACGAGGCGGATAAAGAGCAGCGGATTGATGTCTACCCCATTGCGAAATACGGCAAGGTATACGTCTTTACCCGTAACGCAAGCAAAACCGAAATTGCCAAGATTCACGGTTATATGACCGAATATGCCGAGTGGGATGACGCTAAGTATCAAAAGAACGTCGATGAGGTCATGGCACTGGCCAAGCAAAGCGAGAGCCTTGAAGAGGCGGAGCTGTGTCTGACCGCTTTTCGTAACGTGTCGCTTAGTCAGATCGTTGGCATTTCGATTCCCAAGACCGTGACCAAGATCAACAATGTGCTTTGGGCAAATGCGAATAATCTGAAAAGCGTTACGGTAGCAGAGGATAACCCCACGATCAAGATGATCTACGGTTGTCTTGTGGATACCGAAAATGATACGCTGATGCTGTATCTGCGCGAGGATGGCAACGTTCCCCCACAGGCAGGTATTCAAATTGTGGATACGAATGCCTTTTGCCATTTATATATGCCCCTACCTGAGGGGGATATGAACGCAAGGCTTGACCTGTATATTCCCGGGGGTGTAACCGAGCTTCGAAGCGATTGCTTTAAGGGGATTACAACCGAAAGCGAGGTAACCTTGAATATCCATCTGCCCGCAAGTCTGCGCAAGGTAGGCAAAATGTCGGATTCGTATTTGAATCACAATAACGGCACGTGGCAGAGGTATTCGTATATGTACCACTATGACGGCACACGGCAGGAGTGGGAGACCGGCATCACCTTTGAGCCGAGCGGAAAAGAGGAAGTATACATTTATCTGTGGACGAGTGATGACACTTATTTCCGAAAGTTTGTTTTCCCCCGTAAGTAAAAGACATTCATATACAGAACAGGCACCGCGATTGCGGTGCCTGCATTGTTTTTACAGCAAAATATCTCCCAGCGCGCCGTACAGCGCGTCAAGATCGCTTTGCGTGGTATCCATGCCAAAGCTTACGCGCACAGCACCCGTGTCGGGTGTACATAGCGTGCCGTGTCCAAGCGCTGCGCAATGAAAGCCGGCGCGTGTGCAAATACCGCGTTTATCCAGCTCTGCTCCCAGCGCGTCGGCAGGGATGCGATCGTGGCTGAACAGCAGCACGGGTCCGCGGCAATGCGGAGCATAGACGCGTACGCCCGAAAATCTGCCAAGCATGGCGCGTGCGCGGTCGTAGAGGTGTTTGTCCTGCGCCATCATTGTGCCAATGCCGCGCGCCTGCACCTCGCGAATACCTGCCAGAAGCCCCGCAATGGCAGGCGTGGGCAGCGTGCCTGCCTCGTATCTTTCGGGTGGCAGCTCGGGCATCTCGCCCGAAAGCGAAAAAACGCCGTTGCCGCCCTGCATCAATGGGGTCAGCGTCACGCCATCTCCCAAAATCAGCGCACCGCAGCCCTGCAGCCCGTAAAGCCCCTTGTGCCCGGGAATACAAAGCAGATCAATCTGCATCTGCCCCATATCAATGGGCAAATGTCCTGCGGATTGCGCGGCATCCACGCAAAACAGCATGCCGTGCCGCTTGCAAAATGCGCCGAGGGCAGCGAGCGGCATAACCGAGGACACAATGTTGGACATGTGCGAGCAGACCAACATGCGCGTGTTCGGCTTTTTCTTGGCGGCTGCATCGGTGATGATGCGCGCAGTTCCCACGTGCGGATCGGTTGCGGGGGAGAGAAAGGTATCAAACGTGATCTCACCGCGCTTTTGCAGCTCGCAAAGTGGGCGATAGACCGCGTTGTGCTCCATCTCGGAGCAAAGCACGTGATCTCCCCGATGCAAGGCGCCGTGCAGCGCAAGATTGAGCGCGTGGGTCGCCCCCGAGGTAAACACCACGCGCTCAGGTCCGCTTGCGCCAAAAAGCTGTGCCAAAACACATCTGCAATCATACACGATCTGTGCAGCCGCATCCGAAAGTGCGTGCGCACCGTGCCCGGGATTGCCGCCTGCGCGCGTCATGCAATCGTACACCGCGCGGTGTACGGCAGAGGGCTTGGGCCACGAGGTAGCGGCGTGGTCGAGATAAACGGGTGTGCTCATGTGCCGCTCTCCATATATTCGCGCACGGCAATACCTGCGCGCTCAAGCACGATTGCCGCATTTGGCTTTTGCGCACTTGCAAACGCAACGCCGTAAACGCAGCCCGCGTGCGTGTGCGAGTAGCTGAGCTTGATCACCTCGGCACGCACACCGGCACGAAAGAGCGTATCGCGCGCCTTGGCGGCATAGGTGGCAGAGCCGATCACCGCAACCGTTTGCCCACGGGCGGGCATGGAATTTTGCTGCTTATCATTGTCCGAACGTTTCATTAGGTGACCGCCTTTCATGAAGGGAAGAGCCCTTCGATGTCATTATATGTCGGCAAGAGCGCAGCGGTCAACGATATTGTAAGCTTTTCGACGGACGTGCATCGCACATCCGCATACCGGGGAACGACAAGGGAAATCCTTTATGGTATAATGCCGCTAAAAGGAGAATTGGAAATGGTTGTAACAGCGGAACGTATCAAGGCATTTGAGCAAGATTTGAGAAATAGAGAAAAAGCACCCGCGACGGTGGAGAAGTACCTGCGCGATTTGCGCGCGTTTGGCGCGTTTGTCGGAGAGCGCGAGATTGACAAGGAGCTGGTGCTATCATATAAGGAGCACTTGCAGCAGAACTATGCCGTGGCAAGTGCCAATAGCGTGCTGTCCTCGTTGGGGGCTTTTTTCGCGTTCTGTGAGCGCAGAGATCTGTGCGTCAAGCGCATTAAGCAGCAACGCGCGGTGTTTGCCGCCAAGGAAAGGGAACTGACCCGCGCGGAGTACGAGCGGTTGCTCAGCACAGCCCTTGACAAGGGCAATCGCCGCCTGTACCTGCTTATGCAGACCGTGTGCGGCTGCGGCATCCGCGTGTCGGAGCTGCAGTTTATCACGGCAGAGGCTGTCGCGCGCGGATATGCGGACATTGCCTGCAAGGGCAAGCGTCGGCGCGTATTTTTGCCCAAGGAATTATGCAAATTACTGCGCGGATATCTGCGCGAGCGCGGCATTGTGTCGGGGGCTGTTTTCGTCACGCGCAGCGGCAAGCCCCTGGATCGCTCTAACATTTGGTCGGATATGAAAAAGCTGTGCCAAGCGGCGCACGTAGCGGAAAGTAAGGTGTTTCCGCACAACCTGCGCCACCTTTTTGCGCGCACGTATTACTCGCTGCATAAAGACATTGTGCGCCTTGCCGACATCCTCGGGCACTCGGGCATCGACACCACGCGCATCTATACCATGGAAAGCGGCGACGTCCATAAACGCCAGATCAACCGCCTCGGACTTGTGCGATGCTAGCCAAAAATATGGAAAAAAATAACCACATAATTCGCATTATGTGGTGATAATATTTGATTACATAAATTATTATACGCTCGGAACAGCAACTTGTCAATATTTTAACAAGAAAAATACGTAGAAATCAACAAAAAAAGCACGACAAACCGACCAATGAAAGAAATTTTTTCGAAAATCTTTCTCATTGGTCCTTTGCTGCGCTCAAAACCGGCAGAGGTTTTATTTTTTTGTCGGGCATATTACCACATAATGCGAATTATGTGGTAGATAGAAAAGGAGAAAAATATGAAAAAAAGCTTATGTTTATTGCTGGTTATGGTTCTGACCATGACAGCTACGTTGGTGGCATGTGACTTTGGCGGTTCGCAAAGCGAAACAACGCAAGGCGATGCACAAGAGACCACTCCGGCTGAGAGCTTGGAGTTTAAATCCAATGGTGATGGCACGTGCACAGTAGTCGGTATTGGCAGCCTGACCGGGACGGAAATCGTGATTCCTGCAACGTCGCCCGACGGAGATCGTGTCACGGAGATTGGCCATAGAGCCTTTGAGCGCACCAATTTGACGAGTGTTACGATTCCGGACAGCGTGACGAGGATTTGGGACAGTGCTTTTGCCGGATGCACCGGCTTGACGAGTATTGCTTTTCCGGACAGTATCTCGGAAATTGGTCAGTCAGCGTTCTCCGGTTGTACCGGCTTGACGAGCGTTACGCTTCCGAATAGTAAAACAATCGCGCGCATCGGCTATTATGCATTCCAAAATTGTACCGGCTTAACGAGTATCACGATTCCGAAAAATATTATTGAGATTGGCGTGTATGCGTTTTCCGGTTGCACAGGCTTGACAAGTATTACCGTTGATTCGGCAAACGGTGTATATCGAAGCGAGGGAAATTGCATTATCAAAACATCGAGTAACACGCTGGTTGTAGGATGTCGTTCAAGTGTGATCCCCGATACTGTAACAGAAATTGGCCAAGCAGCGTTTTCCTCCTGCGAAGGTTTAACAAGCATTACGATTCCCGACGGTGTGACGAGCATTGGCGATGGCGCATTCCGGAATTGCACTGGCTTGATCGATGTTACGTTCCCGGATAGCTTGAAGAGCATTGGCGATCATGCATTCCTGGATTGCACCGGCTTGACGAGTATTGCGATCATGAAATACATGGGAGTGGGAAAATCTGCATTCGAAAATTGTACCGGCTTGACCCATCTTTATGTTGACGGAAGCATCGAATCGAGTGTCTTCTCGGGATGTACCGGTTTGAAGAGCGTCACGATTGGCGATAGGGTAAACAGTATTGGCGTTGCAGCGTTCCGCAATTGCAGCGGATTGGAAGAGGTTAAGTATGTCGGCACAGAGGAAGATTGGGCTGAAATAGAGATTCTTGAAGGCAATGAGGACCTTTTGTCTGCAAGAATATATTTCGACTGTATTCCGTAAGAAGCATTGAGAATATTGGGTATTATTTAGCGATAGCTTTAGCTTGAAATTTTACAGAGGTGTTTTTTTATGAAGTTTATGAAGAAAAAACAAACGGAAGATATAGAGATGCAACCCGAACTGAGCAAAAAGCAAAAGGTCTGGTCCAGACTGTATGCAACGGGATTTATCCTGCTGGCGGTGTTATTGGCTGTGATGACGCTGCTTCCCTCGCTGACCCTGTACAGACCTGATTTGGATTATGCGGACGGTCGCTTTACCGAGGATGCGATGGCATTGGATAGCGTGCAGGTCGGCTTGGATACGGTTTTTACGGTCATCAAGGAGTTTGACGATATTTCGTTGGTCTTTACGATTGAAAGCAATGATAACATCATGGATAATATCCTGGAAGAGATTGATACAAAAGCAGGTCGTCTGCAGGCTTATGTGGACATGCAGCTTGAAAATGGATATACCATGGAGTCTTTGGAGAATGACAGCAAATATCAGAGTCTGGCCGCAGAGGTTGCCGAGGTCATAGAGAGAAGTGATAACGCAAGAGAGCAAAACGAGAAGCTGCTTTCGGAATTGACGGAAGAGGATTATGCTCGCATTGAGGACAAAATGCGCAACGACGAGGATTTCGTTTCTGTTTTTGCCTTCTTGCAGACCTTGGGTTTTCTTGGAGGATCGGAAGAGTTCTCTGATGACGACATCGTAGGACAGCTAAGGTTTGTTACTTGCTTTATCCTGCTTTTGGGTACGATAGCCATTGCCGCGGTTTCCCCTGTGATCGTTGCCATCTGCTTGCTAGTGCAGCTGATCCTGTTTTTTACCAACTTGAAAAAAGCCAACGTGAATAAGACGGACAGAAGAATGAATTGGGGGTTCCCGTTCTTCATATATCCGATACTGATCATGCTGCCTGTTGCGTTGTTTGAGATAGTCAGTCCCGTAAAGGGTTTGTCTGTCGGTATTGGTGTTAAGGGAGCTTGCATTGTTGCATTGCTGTCTGTCTTACTGCGTGCCGTTAAGGCAATCGTGTGTGCAGGTAAAAGCAAGGTGCGCGTGATTGTCAAGCAGGTATTATCTATAGCAAGTGCAGTGATCGTGCTTGTGTTCCTGATGAATTTCAGCGGTGGATTCATGCTGCAGGGAATTCAAGAGGACAGCATGGTATTTGAGGCTACGTATGACGCTGAATTACGTGAGCAGCAAAACGACGAGGCGGCGACTGATGCAGTTACGGCAGTTGTATTAAATACAATATTCATTTTCATGTTTACCGTGTACGCGTTGGTGTTTACGGTCGTAACGTTCGAGGCGTCGATTAAACGCGTGGGATTTCAGAAAATAAAGAGTAAGAAGGGAACTGTGGACGGTCACTTACCGCTGATTGCGCTGGGCGTATTGCTGTTGATCACAGCGATTCTGCCAGTAGCCTTTAATGCATCGTCACATGATGCAAAAATTGCGTCTTATGAGAAGGGTATCTACAAAACCTGCTACAATGAGTATTTGGAGGAGGGCACATTTGCCAAGACGGCGTACGATACTCTCAAAGAGCAGCGCGAGCTTGGTGTCAAGACGGTGGATGAATTAACGGTAATTACGGAATCCTCTGTAGGTACAGACAGCGAAAAGTATAAGCATGAATTGATCAGAGCGCAAGTTGCATTGGCTGAGATCGAGCAGAATATCAATGATATCGAAACCAAGCAATCCAAAGCCACCATGTGTGTGATTATGGCGTTGCTTTACATTGTCGTTGAAATACTCTATATGCTTGTCAACAAGGTCATTCCCGAAAAGGAAGATACCGCTCCCGAAGAAAAGCAGGAAGAGGCACAGACAGATGCTGTGCAAGCATAAATAATTGATAAACACAAAACCAGCGCCGATCGGCGCGGGTTTTGGGTGTGCACCCACCCGGTGCGCACGCCACGGGGGAGAGGCCCCGGGGGACACTCCCTCCGGTCGCGCAACTGGGGACCGTCCCCGGTGACATTTGCGTTGTCTGAGCGTTCGCCACGGTGCGTATTGTTGCGGGTGTCCGTCATTCTTTGGTTGACGATGC
>JAZOLE010000150.1:0-5149 GCA_045652835.1 Eubacteriales bacterium
CGAGGAATGGAAGGGCTACGGCGTTCTTTCCGAGTCTTGTTTGTATTCTTTGGACACCGGCAAGAGCATCCCCCTTGGTGAGCAAGTCAGGAACGTGGTCATTTCGGGAGAGTATATCTACTATACCAAGCAGCTGACCGACGAGGAGATCGAGAATGATCCCAACAAGGAGTATTTCCTTTGGGAGGATCCTGAAAATGACGGAACCATCACCAAACAAACGACCAACGCGCGCATTTTCAGACGGCAGATCGGCTCGGACGAGGAGGAGCTGGTGTTCCAGATGTTTTATCAGGGCGTTCCCGTGTACATCAGTAATTATTACGCAGACGGGGAGTGCCTGTGGATGGAGATCAAGAATCACGAGCAGTACCGCAATTATTTTAATCAGGATTTTGGCGGCAGATCTTCGCAGGACAGATTGGAAAACGAAAAAGAGCAACCCAAAATGTCGAGTTATCTGATCATGGTCGATCTGCACAGCGGAACAGTACGCTTTATCGAGCTGGAGGATATGGAAGGGATCAGAGGAATCTGGTAATTGACTTGAATGGATTTGGCTTATGCTGAAATATGAGCTCAAAAAGCTTTTTCAAAGCAAGCTGTTCGTGATTTTGTTTGCATTGCTGCTGCTTCTCAATATCGGACTTTGCTACCGCAGTGCCAAGGAGGTCGCGGGGAGCGTGACGCTTGAGCCGGAAATTTTGGAGCAGCTGGATGCTTACAATCGCGACTCCGTTGCTTGGCAAACAGAGTACGAAAGACTCGGGAAGGTATACGAGGAATACGAAAGCGCCAGAAGTCAGGCCTTTGAGCAGGCGTACGCGGAGTACAAGAAGCAAAATCCGAATGCGACCTCATTTAGCTATATCTTTCCGGCTGAAGAATACTTTGACAGCGCATTTTTAGCGGACATTTCCAAGCACTGGGACTGCTATCAGGCGTACGCGATCCTGCAGGAGCTGGATTCCTATGAAGCCGACGTCGGACGCGTGGTCAGGGCTGCCCGTATGGCGCAGGAGGATTATCTTGCCTCGGGCGTGAGTGAGCAGGCGTATGAATACCGCTATCAGGGAGATCTGATCAGAATCTACGAGGTCAACGCGCTGATTGAGATCGAGTACGAATATGCCGTTGGCTGGGACAGCTATTTTGCCTATACCGATGGCAACGTGCTCATGGCGATTTTGGTGACGGTTGCGGCGGTGGGGCTTTGCATTGGGGAATATACCTCAGGAATGCTGCCCATCCTGCACGCTACCAAGGGCGGCAGGGTGCGCACGGTGCGTTGTAAGCTGGGCGTGCTGCTGGGCGTGTGTGCAGGAGTTGTGCTGGTCTTCTCAGCCGTGCCGCTGGTGCTGTATGGCAGTATGTGCGGATTTTCCTCGCTTGGCAATTTCGTGCAGGTGTTCGAGGCGTATAAATTCTGCCCCGAGATCATCACGGTGGGCGAATATCTGTTGTTCTCGTTAGGGTTAAAAACGTTGGTTTTGTTTACGCTGAGTGCTTGCATCATGTTGCTTGGCACGCTTTGCAAGGACTATGCGCTGACCTTTGTTGCCTCTCTTGGCGTGCTTGCGGCGCAGTTTGCCCTGTACTTTTTCGTATCTGTCGAGCAATTTGGGTCGTACCACATGCTCAATATGTTCACGGCAATGGATACGCACGGCTATTTCACGCGCTATTATTCGCTGGACGTATTCGGAGCGTCTGCAGCGTTCATTCCAATGCTGATCGCGGTATATGCCGTTACGGTACTGATATTGATGCTTGGTGCCGGATGGATGTTCTGCAAAACACCGGGAGCGAGCAAGAAACGCAAGGGTATCAAGCTGCGCTTGCCTGCAACGGCTGTGCCGTTGCCCGGTCGCACACTGATCGGTGCGGAGCTGCACAAGCTGCTGGTCGGTCATAAATTAGCCATTATCATAGCTGCCGTGTTGATCGCCAAGCTGCTGATCTCCTCGGGTACTTACGTGTATCAGTCATCGTTTACCGACAGTGTGTATCACGAATATATGACAACGCTGTCGGGAGAGGTCACCGAAGAGAAGCTGCAATATATCGAAGAGGAGCGCGAGCGCATTGACAGCGCCGGCTCGGACGCCAAGTTTTCGCAAATGATGGAGGCGCACCAAAGCGGGAAGATCACCTCGGAAGAATATGCGCAATATTTCAATGAATACGAGTACGCACAGGAACGTACCGAGCATCTGAAGCGCATCGAGAGTCGCAGAGACTATTTGCAAGGGCTTGCAGAGCAGGGAAAAGAGGGGCACTTTGTCTATGACACGGGCTGGAATGCGCTGTTCAAGGGAGAATTTGACTTCTTACTGTACGCGTTGGTGCTGCTCTCGTTCGCAGGCGTGTTTGCCGATGAATATCGAAAAGGGGCATATCAGATTTTGCGTCCGTCCAAGCGGGGCAGGGCAGGTGTGCTTTGCGCCAAATACGCAGCGGCAGCTTTGCTGACGTTGGGCGTGTTTGTCGCCTTTGCGGCAATTGATCTTGGCTTTGTAGTGCTGCGATTCGAGCTGCCCATGTGGACAGCACCCATACAGAGTCTTCCGGGCTTTGCCGCGCTGCCCGATATGACCATTGCGCAGGGCTTGATTGCATGGCTGGCGGTCAAGGGCGCAGCATATTTGCTTATGGCTATGATGCTGCTTTGCTTGTCGCTTGTGACAAAGAGCGTGCTGGGTACGAGCATAACGGTTGCTATGGTCACACTTTTGCCGTATTTCATGCGCCGCTTTGGTATGGAAGCAGCGAACGGAATCGATTATACGTACCTGTTGGATGGCACGACATTTTTGCAGTCGGCTGCACACAATGCGTCATATGTAAAGTACGTTGTCGTGCTTGCTGTAATAATCTGCTTGCTGACTCTTTTGGGTTTTGTCAAGTGGATGGGCAGGGGCGTGCGCGGGCGTCATTAGTGTGAAGAATAAACATTATTAACATTATTAAGGAGAGAATGTGAACATGAAAAAAGCTCCATATATCCTATGTGCAGTTCTGGCTATTTGCCTGATTACCTCTGTTCTGATAATCTGCTTGCGTAGAGAGGATTATAAAGATCAGTTGCAGGATACGAATGCCTTTGAAAATCAACTTGAAGAAGATTACGCCACCCCCGTCATAAACAAGACCGGGGATACGCCTTATTATGCGGATAAGAAGGTTGAGGACCTTGAAGCACTTTACCTGAAAAGCTCGCATGATGTTATGGCAACTCCGATCATGTTTCCCACAGGTGCCGCCTATCAAAATAGCCTTGGCGCCTCCGGAATGCCTCAGTTTTACTTTTATAATAAGCTGACCGGAAATATCAGTGCTCTGTGTGCAGACCCACTCTGTACGCACCAACTGGAGGAATGTGTTTGGTCTGCTGCTGAAATTCAATATATCGGGTCCGATGAAATTGTATTTATCTCTAATTTTGATCATGATCTTAAGGTGTACATTTGCGATCTGCAGCGAAACAATATCCGAGAGATCTATGATATTGTCGAATACTACGAATATAATCCGAATGACGGATCATATGATTCATATTCAGATATGCTTATCGTCAACCATGTTTACGACAACCGCGTGTATGTGGAATACAAAGTATACAGTGAGAATGGTGCGGGCATGACCGGAATTTACACCATCGATCTGGATACCCTGGCGTTTGAATTGCTCTATGAAATTCCCAAAACCGTCGGTTTGGTTGCCTGGGTTGAGGATTCGGTGTACTATATTGATTCAAGTGATCCGAACAATATGCAGATCTGCCGTGCAGATTTGGATCTGGAAAATAAAGAGATTGTCACTCAAGGAAACGGTATTGCTGCCTACACGGACAGATATCTGGTTGTAACGGAAACCAAGGAGGGTGACCGCAATCCTTCTGCATCCTTTGTATATGATTTGCAGACCAAGCAAGAATATGATCTTCCGGATAATCTGAGTACAAGATGCCAGATCTCGGGTGATTACCTCTACTATACGCGCAATCTGACCGAGCAGGAGATGGAGGGTGATCCTTTGAAGGATTATTATACCTGGAAATGGGAATATAAGAAAAAGCCCATGACTGCAGGAACACAGGGTGGCGGTAAGATTTACAGAGTAAAGATTGGAGAAAATGCGGAGGAATGTGTATTTCAGCTTGCCTACAAGGACGTTCCTGTCAGGATCAATAAATTCACGGTTGACGGTGAAGTGATCTACTTCTCCTACCACCATTATGAGCAATTTAAGAATTATCTGAATCAGGAATTTGCCGATAACTCCGAGGAGCCTGCTCAGTATGCGATTGCCGATCTGCAAAACGGAACGGTCAGCGTATTGGATTTCTCACAGGCTCAGTAACCAAGTATGATCTTGCATCGCGCTTGTTGAGTTACAAAATACGATAAAAAAGGAAATATATATGCTTACTATCAAAAATCTTTCCAAATCTTACGGCTCCAATCTGGCGCTCAATCAGTTTACTTACAGCTTTGACCATGGTATTTACGCCTTGCTGGGTCCTAACGGTTCGGGCAAGTCTACGCTTATGAACATCGTTACCCAGAATCTTAAATCCGACAGCGGCGACATTCTGCTGGACGGTACCCCCATCGGCAAGCTGGGTGCCGCCTATCGTGAAAAGCTGGGATTCATGCCTCAGTATCCCGGCATGTATCCCGCCTTCTCGGCACTGGATTTCCTGCGCTACATGGCTGTGCTAAAAGGCATCAATCGCAAGGATGCCGATCAGCAGATCGACGAGCTTTTGCACGCTGTGGAGCTTCACGACGTCCGCACTCACCGCATCGGCTCTTTCTCGGGCGGTATGAAGCAGCGTCTTGCCCTCGCGCAATCACTGCTCGGCAACCCCGAGATCGTCATTCTCGACGAGCCCACGGCGGGACTTGACCCCAAGCAGAGAATTGCCATCCGTAACTACATAGCCAGCGTTGCGCTGAACAAAACCGTCATCATCGCCACCCACGTAGTTTCCGACGTGGAGTTTATTGCCCGCGAGGCGATCATGCTCAAAAAGGGCGTGATCTCGGACAGCGGCAGTCCTTACGAGCTGACTCGGAAGATCGAGGGGCAGGTCTGGCAGACCGTGGTGTCCGCCGAGGATGTACAGGCTATGCAGGAGAAGTTC
>JAZOLE010000151.1:0-6495 GCA_045652835.1 Eubacteriales bacterium
GGAACAGCGTGCTTGCAATCGAATTGGCGGCAATCGCGCTGGCGCTGAGGTTGCCGAGAATGACGTTTTGCAGAGCGACCGAGCTGCCGAAGATAAAGGACACCATGACGAAAAAGCGGCAATGCTTGAAGTAATCGCGGAACAGGGAAAAGTCGGTTTTGATCAGGTCGTCCTTGCGCACGCGCACACGCTTATCCACCAGCACGTAGTAGCCGAGAATGATGCAAAGCTCAACCGCGCGTGCGATCAGCGTACCGATCGCTGCACCGCGCACGCCCAGCTCGGGCGCGCCGAGGTTACCCTCGATGAGCATATAGTTGATCGAGCAGTTGATGACAAGCGCAGCTGCGGACACGACTGTGGAGATGCGCACGATCTCGACTGGGCGCAAAAGCGCGAGCAGCGTGGTGCTCAGCGCGAACATCAGGTAAGTCCAGCGCACGATGGAAAGGTATTGCACGCCCTGCTCAACGATCTCGGGGGTAGCAGAGAACAGCCCCACGATCTGATAGGGGAACAGGCTGGTCAAGAGGAACAGCAAAACGCCCAAAAACGCGCCCGCAAACACCGCAGCCTTGCCAAGCTGCTTGATGGGCGCGGTGCGCCCCTGTCCCCAGTATTGGCTGCCCATGGTCACAAGCGCGTCACCAATGCCGATGGTCAGCTGCTGGAACAGAAATTGCAGGGAATTGACGGCTGCCACGCCCGAAAGCGCGGTCTCGCTGTAGCCGCCGATCATTAAATTGTCCGCCAGGTTGACGCTGAGCACGATCGCGTTTTGCAGCACGCTCATGAAAAACAGCCGCCAGAACGAGGGGTAAAAGTCCTTATCTTTGGTCAGAAGCATACGTGCCTCCCGTGTTTGACAAATATTGACTTTATTGTAGCATATCCAAAGGGATTTGTAAAGGGGCGCAGGGGCTTTTTTGTAAGGCAAGAGGGGAGAGCACCGTTTGTTTGTAGGGGAGATGATCCTGACTTGACAATATTATCCTTTTATGATACAATACCCTTATCACTTATCATAGAAAGGAGATGTGTTATGAAAAAAGTATGGATTGTATTGGCAATTCTTGTTCTTGTGTTAATTGCGTTATTCCTTTCGGCATATTTGATCGCGACCGCTCCTATGAATACAGGCGAATTTTCGCTTGATGAATTTGCATGGGAAATTGAGAATTTCGCATTTCAAGGAGATCAAACGTACGGAGAGATTGATGGCTGGAGAGAAGCAGCCAAAATTGGGAAAAACGTTATTGCCGAACATTATGAGGCGTATTCCGAAGGTTCGCTGCTTGAGTGGATGGGCTGTTCTGTAAAGTACGATGCACAAAATGACGTATATTACGTGCGAACGTTTCACCTGACTCCGTTTATGATGGGTGGCGCATATGACGTGATCCTGCGAGCGGACGGCACAATCGTTGCACTTTGGGGAGAAAAATAACAAAACAGGTATAAGAAAAGGCACCCGAGTATGGGTGCCTTTTCTATGATGGCATCGTACAGTGCCTTGGGTTTGTCAACAGGGGAGTGGAAAATGTAGAAAAATGTTACAATGTTATCATTTTGCTGTATAATGCGAGTAAAGTCATTGACAAAGCGGAAAAAATACAGTATAATGTATTCTGTATAAGCATGCGCTGCCGTCAAACGGCGGGCATGCAAAGATTAAAAGAAAGGTAACAGACAAAAATGGCTTTTTCTCTTCACGGGGTACACGTGCCCCACAGAAAAAACACCGCTAACTCGTCTGCCGTTCGTATAGAACCGCCTAAGACGGTGACCATTCCGCTGGCGATGCACATCGGTGCACCCGCAAAGCCTGTGGTCAAGGTTGGTGATGCCGTCAAGGTCGGCACGCTGATCGCCCAAGCGGGCGGCGCTGTTTCGGTTCCCATGCACGCATCGGTTTCGGGCAAGGTGGTCAAGATCGTGGATTATTTGACCTCTGCCGGCAGCACTGTGCCCGCAATCATGATCGAATCGGACGGTGAAATGATGCCTGATGACGCTCTGACTCCTCCGGTAATTGACTCCCGCGACTCTTTGATTGAAGCAATCAAAAATGCAGGCATCGTCGGTCTTGGCGGTGCAGGCTTCCCCACACATTTCAAGCTGAACGTTGATCCTGCAAGAATCCAGCATCTGGTAATCAACTGCGCAGAGTGCGAGCCCTACGTGACCAGCGACACGCTGACCATGCTGGAGCGTCGCGACGATATGGCAAGAGCCATTGAGGCGCTCAAGGCGCACATGGGCATCAAGCACATCGTCATTGGCATTGAGAGCAACAAGAAGGCTGCCATCAAGTCCATGATGCAGCTGATGAAGGATACCTGTCAGGGTTGCAAGGTAGACGTTAAGATTCTGCCTGCCAAGTATCCGCAGGGCGGTGAAAAGGTGCTGATCTACCATACCACCGGTAAGGTCGTGCCCACCGGCAAGCTGCCTATTGACGTGGGCTGTGTTGTGCTCAACTGCACCACGCTTGCAGCCATCGGTGCGTATATCAAAACCGGTATGCCCCTGGTGGAAAAGTGCGTAACTGTGGATGGCGGTGCGGTAAAGCAGCCGCAGAACGTCATCGTACCCGTGGGCATGTCCATGGCAGAGGTGTTTGACGCTTGCGGCGGTTTGACCCAAGAGCCTGCAAAGGTGATCTACGGCGGCCCCATGATGGGTGTGACCGTACCCGACACCACAGCTCCTATTCTCAAGAACACCAATGCAATCCTTGCGCTGACCGAAAAGGAAACCAAGCTGCCCGCAACCACGCCATGCATTCGTTGCGGCTCTTGCACCAACACCTGCCCCTTTGGTCTTGCACCTGCTGCAATTGCCAAGGCGTATGACCAAAAGGACGCTGCAAAGCTTGAGGCGCTTTCGCTGAACACTTGTATGGAATGCGGCTGCTGCAGCTTTGTTTGCCCTGCAAACCGTCCTCTGGTACAGACCAATAAGCTTGCAAAGGCATTTGTAAGAGAAGAAAAAGCAAAGGAGGGAAGCCAAAAATGAGTAAGAATCTGACGCTTTCTGTCTCCCCTCATATTCATAGCGGTCGCAGCACACGTCGCATTATGCTGGACGTGATCATCGCGCTTTTGCCCGCAACTGTTGCAGGCTGTGTGATCTTTGGTCTGCGTGCGCTTGCGGTGATTGCGCTGACCGTCGCTTCCGCTGTCGGTTTTGAGGCGCTGTTTAACCTCATCACCAAGAAAAAGCAGACCATTGGCGATCTGAGTGCGATCGTAACCGGTCTTTTGCTTGCACTCAACCTGCCTGCTACCATTCCGCTGTGGCAATGCGTAGTTGGTGCGCTGTTTGCAATCGTGGTAGTCAAGTGCCTGTTTGGCGGTCTTGGCTGCAATCCCGTAAACCCCGCCATCACCGCTCGCGTATTCATGCTGGTGGCGTGTGGCTCTATGGCAAGTGCTGCATTCCCCACCATCGTGGACACCGTGGCGGGTGCTACACCGCTTGCTTCCGAGCAGGCAACTTCGCTGACAGACCTCTTGCTTGGTCTGCATGGCGGTTCGATCGGTGAGACCTGTGCAATCGCGCTGCTGGTTGGCTTTATCTACCTGCTTGTGCGTCGCGTGATCTCCTGGCATCTTCCCGTGGTATTTATCGGCACGGTGTTCGCAGCCTCCTTCTTTATGGAGGGTATGGATGCAACCGCTGCGCTGGCAGCGGTGCTTTCGGGCGGCCTTTTGATCGGTGCCATCTTTATGGCAACCGATTACGTCACCTCTCCCTCTACTGCATGGGGTAAGGTCATCTTCGGTGTGGGCGCGGGCCTTGTTACATTCCTGATCCGCTACTTTGGCGTATATCCCGAGGGCGTTTCCTTCGCGATCTTGCTGATGAACATACTCACTCCCTTTATCGACTCCTGGACAAAGCATAAAGTATTTGGCGTAGGAGGTAAGAAGGCATGAAAAAGTCTATTATAAGCACGGTCGTGCTGGTGGGCATTTGCGCTGTGATGGCGGTGCTGCTTGCATTGACCAACGCGCTGACCGCTCCTATCATTGAGAAAAACCAGAATGCAGCCGCTAATCAGGCGCTGCTTGAGGTTATGCCGAACGGCGAGGGCTTTGAGAGCGTGGCATTTGATGCCGAGGCGCTTCCCAAGACGGTCAAAGAAGTATATAAGGAAAAGAACGGTGGCTACGTATTCAAGCTGGAGACCGCAGGCTACGGCACAGGCTTTATCATCATGTGCGGTATCAATGCTGACGGTACTGTCAGCGGCGCTGTTTGCCTTGGCTCTTCCGAAACGCTGGGTCACGAAAAAACCTTTGGCGCAAACTTTATAGGTAAGGATGCCGCAGGTGTAGATGCGGTGGATACCATTTCGGGTGCAACCAAGACCACCGAAGCTTATAAGGGCGCGGTTAAGGATGCGCTCAATGCTGCCATTATCCTTGGCGGCGGCTCGGTTGATCTGCGTACCGAGGAGGAAATTCTCAACGATAACCTGTCCCTGGCGCTTCCCGCAGCAGAGGGCAAGTTTACCAAGCTGTTTATTGCCGAGATCATCGAGGGTATCGATGCAGTATATACGGCAGACAACGGCAAGGGCTACGTTTACGTGATTGGCGAGCAGTTTATCGCGGTTGACGAGAGCGGTAATACCGATAACGAAACCGTTGCTGCAGCGCATGCAATTCTGTCCGTTTCCACTTCCGAGGATGTGGATCTGACCGGCTTTGAGGGTCTGCCCAAGAACCTGATCTCTGCAAAGAAGACGGCTACCGGCAACTATATCTTTGAGGTCAACGGTCCCGGCTACGGCATTACGGGCGGTGACGAATACCATCCCGCATCGGGTGAGTATATCGTGGTACGCGTTTCCATGACTCCCGCAGGCAAGATCATTGATACCTTTACCGTATATCAGAACGAATCCAAGGGTATTGGTGATGCATGTGCAAACGAAAAGTTCTACGGTCAGTTTGACGGCAAGACCGAAGAGGATTACAAGAACATTGACGCTATCGGCGGTGCAACTCTGACCACCAATGGCTATCTCAAGGCGATCGAGCACGCCTTTACGTCTCTCAAGATTCTGGAAGGAGGAGCGAACGAATGAGTAAGAATAACAATTGGTCGATTCTCCTGAAGGGTATTCTCAAGGAGAACCCCGTATTGGTGCTGATTCTTGGCACTTGCCCCACGCTGGCAACCACCACCAACGTGGCAGGTGCATTCGGCATGGGCATTGCAGCCATGGTCGTACTGATCTGCTCCAATATCCTGATCTCGCTGCTTCGCAAGATCATTCCGGACAGCGTGCGCATTCCTTGCTATATCGTTGTGATCGCAGGCTTTGTAACCATCGTGCAAATGATCGTGCAGGCATATCTGCCCCCACTTTACGAAATGCTGGGCGTATATCTGCCGCTGATCACCGTAAACTGCATCATTCTGGGCAGAGCTGAAATGTTCGCAGGCAAAAACTCTGTTGTCAAGTCTGCGCTTGACGGCATTGGCATGGGCGTTGGCTTTACCATCGCGCTGTGCGCAATGGCAATCATTCGCGAGGTGCTTGGCGCTGCAACCTTTGCAGGCAACCCCATCGCATTCCTTGAGCCCTATAAGATCGAGTTCCTTGTCAAGGCTCCCGGCGGTATGCTGGTATACGGTCTCTTGATTGCGCTGGTATTTGCACTGACGCACGGCAAGGCTCCCTTGAAGAAGAGCTTTTCTTGCGCAGGCTGCCCCAATGCGGGTAGCTGCCACACCGCTTGCACGGGTAGTGCAGAGAATCAGGAGGTGCAGTAATGGATCTGTTTAAGTCTTTGATTGTCATTCTGCTGTCCTCCGTGCTGGTTAACAACTACGTGCTTGCAAGATTTTTGGGCATTTGCCCCTTCCTGGGCGTTTCCAAAAAGCTGGATCAGGCATCCGGCATGGGCATTGCGGTCACGGCAGTTATGCTGCTTGCAACCGCGGCAACCTGGCCTATCCAATATTTCGTACTGGATCCCATGGGCCTTGGCTATATGCAGACCATTGTGTTTATCCTGGTCATCGCATCGCTGGTACAGATGGTTGAGCTGCTGCTCAAGAAGTTCATTCCCGCGCTGCATAAGGGCTTGGGCGTTTATCTGCCCTTGATTACCACCAACTGCGCAGTTCTTGGCGTTGCCATCAACAATATCACCGTCGGCAATACCTTTATTGAATCTATGGTCAGCTCGTTGGGCGTAGGTCTTGGCTTCCTCTTAGCTATGGTATTGTTCTCGGGTCTGCGCTCCCGCATTGACGAGACCAATATTCCCAAGCCCTTCCGCGGTTTGGCTGTTACGCTGATTGCCGCATCCTTTATCTCGCTTGCCTTCATGGGCTTTGCGGGCATCGTTGATGCGCTGTTCGCGTAAGGAGGTGTCGATATGGATTTTATGCCTATTTTAACCGCTTTTCTGATCGTTTCCGGTGTAGCACTCGTTCTCGGTGTGCTGCTGGCATTGGTCTCTCACTTCTTTG
>JAZOLE010000152.1:0-13154 GCA_045652835.1 Eubacteriales bacterium
ATCAGCTTTTTTTATTTAATCACAACGGATAATCAAATACGACGGACGCGCGATATAAGCCGTCCCCTCGGGGGAAGGGGGCCCGCAGCGGCGTGGAGCGTAGCGAAACAAAGCGATTGCGGGGGAAGGGGTTACGTGAACAATCAGGATTCGGCACACGGGGAAAAATAAAAAATAGCATAGCTATCATGTTATTAAGAAATAATGCTTTTCCAATCTCCTCGCGCTGCCCCTTTCCCCGCGGACACTCACTTCACTGTGTTGCGTTCGTTGCGGGCCCCCTTCCCCCAAGGGGACGGCTTTATATCGCGCGTCCGCATCGTTCGATTATCCATTTCATTAAAAAAGCTGCCTCAATTTCTTGAAGCAGCTTTTTTATTTTTTTATTCCTCGGGAAAATGCAGTTCACCGTAGGTGGTTTGCTCTTCGGTGGTTTCGGTAACTGTGTCGGACTCGTCGGGCTGCTGTGTGGAATCTGTTGCAGGCTCGGTGACGACGTCTGTTACGGCATTGGTCGAGGATTGTGTGGATTCGGTTTGTGCTTGCGTTGAAGCTTGTGCGGTGGTATCCTCACCGTTTACGGGGGGAGAGGAGATACAGCCCACCAAGCACAGCGTCAAAAGTAATGCTGAAAGGGTCAATAGGACAAAACGCACGTCAATCACGCTTTCTGCACACAAACGCACAGCCAATCAAGGTCAGCATAGCAATCATGCTTGCGCCTACCATGCTCTTGCAGCCCGTTTCCTCTACAGGCTCGGTTTCGATAGGCTGCTCGGTCGTAGGCTCCTCGGTGGTGGGAGGCTCGGTTTCGGCTGCAGCCTGTGCCAGCTCTTCAAGCTTTGCAGTCAGCGCGGCAGCGTCTGCCTCCAATTCAGCAAGTGACGCTTGTACCTGTGACTGATATTCCTGTGCATCTTCAACTTCATTGGTCAAAATCTGTGCAATCGCTCTGATATTTTCAATGTTTTCCATAGAGGATTTCATTTTTGCATGAAGTGCTTGTGCTTCTGCATACAGTGCAGGGGTCTTATCGTTGACGTTTTCGAGTTCCTTTGCAGCATCGAGTGCAGTAGCACCGTTCTCTACAAATGCGCTTGCATCCTTGAACATGCTATCAAGTGCCTTTTTCACGTTATGTACATCCACCAGCTTTTGCTTGAATGCACCGAAATCGGCAATGCAGCCCTCGGGCACGTAGCCCTCGGTCAGCTTTTGTGCGTCCTCCTTGGTCTTGGCAAACGCCAGCACCGAGAAGGTCACACTCAGTCCCTTGTCAACCGTAGGACCGTCAAAAATGTCAAAGCGCAGGTTGTTGATCTTACCCGCCCAGCCCGACTTTTTGTTCATATCAATGATGATCCAGCTCCATTCGTCTCCTCTGGGGATCTCATACCAAACGGTCTGACCTCCCACAGCACCCATGGTATTACCGCAAGCGTAGAAGATAGCGGAGGTGCTGGAGTTTACGGTGGTTCTGTCGGTCTTGACGCGCAGCACGATGTATTTGTATTCATCCGCGCTGATCTGACCCAAAGAGGTCATGTCAAAGGCTGCGTAGGGGTCGTTGGTATTTGCGTTGAGCTTAACGACCATGCCGCCCTGCTCGGCATCATAATAAGTGTCAACCGCGTTGTGGCCGCCCATGCACTCAGCCATCAGCTCGCCGCAAACGTATTCGGTGGAGATTTCCTTGTAATCAAAGAGCGGGTATTCAATGTGATCCAGACTGCCTTGCTTTTCACATACGGGCGTATCGTTCCATACAAAGCCTACGCCGTTGATAACGGAACGTCGAGAGCTGCCGACTATGTTGCCGTCATCGTCTTTGAGCGGATCGGAGCCGTAGTTTCTTGCTACGTAGGTGGTGCCGCTGTCACCCTCCTCCATGGTTACGAAGGTAGCAGAGCCGCCGCCGTCCATGTAAAATACGCTGTTGTAGCCAAGCTCCTGGCAGAACTTAACGCCCTTGGTAAAGTTCAAACCCAGATATTTGCCCGGCTCTTGCGCGTTGATGGTCAGCATCATGACCTTGCCGTCATCATTATAGCCGATCAGCGTGGTGGGGTACTCGGAGTTGTTGCCGTTGGGAGAGTAGATCTTGCCGTCATTGAGCGTGATCATGTGTCCGCCAATTGCGTCCTCAACCGTGTACCAAAGCTCGGTGTTGCCAAGCTTATCGGTCAGATTGAGATCAAAAGAAACGGTGTCACCTACAGAAAAGTTGTTTTTCAGATCATTGACACGGTTGCCGCGTGCGGTCAGCACGATGTTCTTTTCGTTGAAGGTGGGTCTTGTGGAAGAATTTGCTGGATAGATTGCCTTAACCGTACCCTTAACCTGACCGCTCAGGGTAAATGCGGAGGAGTCTACCTCAATTTCAATCTCGTAAGCGTCTGCAAGCGCGTAGTTTGTACTGTTGCAGCGGTAGTTGTAAACGATCAGAGAGTTCCATGCGGGCAAGCGGTTGATGCCGTCTGCGGCAAAGTTTTTGCTCTTTGTCTCGTTCTTAACGGTAATATCCAACACGGGAATGCCTACGAGCGGCTGATTGGCCGTGGTAATACCAAAGGAAGCCTTATCGGGGCTGGTCGTACCCTTTTCGCCGTTGGTAGCAACGTAGTTTTCCATGCCAATCTGCTGGGTAGCCCAAATTTCACCGTCAATCATGGTAAAGCCACGCGGTACCTGAAGTATCTTGGTGGTTACCTGATCGTTACTGTGTACGCTTGTCATCCAAAGGTCACCGTTCACGGCTGCCAGCACCTTTTGACCGGGGTTGGCTGCGTTGTACGCCTCGGATGCCTTAGTCATGGTTGCACCCGAAACCAAGTATTCTCCACCGTTGATGACCTCAACGGACAGATTGGTGTTGGAAAGGTCACCTGTAGCGATCCAAACCTCTCTGTTGCCGTAAGTACCGGACAGGTCGATGGTGTAAATCTGTACGCCGGTATCCTTGCCGTCCATCGTTACGTTTTGCACCTCTCTGCTTGTTTCGCCCTCCAGTGTGCCAACGTCGTCCTGTGTCTGCTCGGCATACGCGGTCAAGGGGAGAAGTGCGCTTAAACAAAGTGTCAGACTCAAAAGGACAATGATAAGCTTTTTCATGACTGATCTCCTTTTTTGGTTTTGTTTTTTATCAATGAAACGGCTGAAAGGGAAACAAGCAGGATCGCAGAAATAGAAATGATATTATTACAGCCGGCATCATTCTGTTCAAATTTATCGGGAGGAAGATATTCCAGCCCGGGTCCTTGTGTGGGAATTTCAATGGTGGGTACTTCGGTTTCGGGTGCTTGGGTTATGGGAGTATCGGTAAAGGATTCGCCTTGGATAGCAATGCCGTTTTCTTTTGCGTAAGCTTCCCAGGCTGCCATGTCCTGAAAGAACAGCATATCCGAAAGGCAAACTGTCTGTCCTGCGTTAATCTGCTGCGCATAATCCAAACGCATACCGAGTATTTCGTCCGTCCATGCGTTCTTGCCTGCCATTTCATAGACCAGATATTCCCATTCACCGCCCCCATAGAGTGCAGTAATGGCGCGTTCTCCTTGGGCAAAATCAAATCCGCCCGAATAATAGTACAGGGTAAAGCCCTTACCGTCAATCTTTTTATCTGCAAAAATGCGCAGCACGATGATTCCATAATCCTCGGTGCGTAAGAGTGGCTGCCCGGTCAAGCTCGCGTAGGCTTGCATATTAAAGCTGACAAAGGGATCATTGGTGGTTTCGGTAGCCTGCAGTAGTAAATGCCCGTATTTGTCAAAGCTGAATTTTGACTTATTTTCGCCGCCAAAGCAATCGGACATAGAAGAATCAAAGTAGGTAATGGCATCAGCTCTGCCCGAGGGAGCGCGTCCCTCCTCCTTGAATTGATCCTCGGGCATTTTGCCTTGCTCGTGATGCTGTTCAAGTGGCTTTTTGGCAGCCTCTTTTGCGCTTTGTTCATCGGGGAAAAAGCTGATCGAGGCAATATTGGCATAGTCGGCGGTTTTCACGCTGCTATCAATAAAGTCAAAGCGCATGCCGTAGATGGTGCCCGTCCAATGCTCTTCCTCGCAAAGAGGAATGATGTAAGTGTGCCATTGATCGTCATTTTTTGCAATAAAGGAAACGTGGCTCTCTCCGTGCGGATTTCGAATTTCTCCCGCGCACAAGAACATGCGAAAATGACCTTGTGAATTGGTAGAGGGCGTTTGCAGCGTAATGACAGCATAGCGGTAATCATCCGCGTTGATCTGTACACCCTGCGTATCCTTGAGGTAATTGCCAAGGTTGAAGTAGATATAAGGGTCATTGGTATTCTGCGTGGGATAAAGGCGAGTGTAAGTACCCACGGTGTCATCCACCATCATAGTAGCATCCACGCTGTTTGCACCGCTGAAGTATTCATAGGGCGTGGCGGTAAAGTAGACGTTCAGATCTCCCTTATAATAATCGGGAGCGGTCGTATAAAAACGAATACGCGTAATATTGACCTGCTGTTCGCTTGAAAGAATCAGCTTGCCTGCGTATTGCGCATTGTCCAAAGCAATGATTGCAGTATAAGTGCCGTCCTCGTTTTGTACAGGATCGGACGAGGTTGCAGAAAAGGGAAGGGCAGCGGCAGTATCGTTTTTGAGTGTAAAAATCGTACCTGTGTCTGTAATGACCTCTAATTTTTGATAATTGCGCAGATTGTAGGCGTCCAGCGCAAGATCGGTTTGCGCTTGCAGCGTCAGCACACCGTCCTGTGCACCAAAGGCGGTAAGATTCAGCTCTCGGTATGCCATAGTTTGCTGATCGGTCTCGCCAATGGAGATATCCAGCATGGCAAGCACCTCAATGACGTCGTTTTTGTCGGTATAGGCACGCAAGAACAGATCGTAAGTGCCGCGAGGCAGCTGGGAAACGGCAATATTTAAGTGAAAGCCTGCAGTTTCGTAGGTTTTTGGGCAGTATTGCTTTACGTCGGGACGAGATTTTACACCCTCAGTTGAGCTTTTCCATGTCTTGCCGCCGTCCAAGGTATATTCGTATCTTTGAATGGTTTTATCGGTTTTGATCCAGCCTGCCAAGGTCAGCTCGGGATCTGTGCCGTGCTCTATATTTTTCAGTACGGCAGGCATGTTTTCGGCAGATACGCTTACCGGATGATCCACCGTTACCTTGTAATCAATCTGTTTTGCAGAAATGCTTACCGTAAGCATTGAAAAGCTCAGGCATAGCACCGCACATATGCAGCATAACAACTTTATGTAAAAGGATTTTTTCATACAGTCACTCCTTTTGCTTACAATTACTCATTATATATTATATAATAAAATTCTGTGTATGCAAAGAGGGATTGCAACAATTTGGGGTTTTGACCAAAATTTTGTTGTATTGCACAAATGCAAAGCGGCAAGTGCGGCATAAAGCAAAAGCAAAAAAAGAAATCCCTTGCCGCAGCAAGGGATTTCTCTATAAAACTTTGAAGTTATTTCAATTTAATTGAAATTAGTCCTTCTTCTTGATGCAAACAACACCCAGAGAAATGATAGCAACGATAGTACCAATGCTGATTACGCTGCCGCAGCTCTTCTCTTCCTCTACCTTGGTGGTGGTAGCGGGCTTCTTGGTGGTCTGCTCTTCTTCCTCTTCGGTCTCTTCCTCGGTTTCTTCCTCGGTAACAGCCTCAGTAGTTTCCTCGGTCTCTACCTGATCAAGGCCTGCATAAGCTTCAGCCTCTTCCTGGGTAGCAAACAGAGCCATCTCGTACAGGTAAACAACGGTGTCCTCGTCAGCGCCCATGGGGTCGAATCTGAACATGTTGTAAACACCTTCGCAGTCGCCGGTCAAATCGTAGATAATGTACTCAATTTCGCCGGTACCATAGCAGGGGAAATCGGTGGTAGTGGAGTAACCGCCGGTAGGACCGGTGATATCACCTGCGCAGTAGAACAGCTCGAAATCATCAAAGTAACCTTCAACCTTGAGCTTGATTACGATAAAGGGATAAGCCTGAGAATCAACCTTTTCAAGACCAGCCTTCTTGATGTAGGTAGACCAGTTAATGGATACGTAGGGGTCTTCGGGCTTGGTGATCTTAAGTCTTGCGCCTTCCCAGTCAGATTTGAAGAATACCTTGTTAATGCCATTGGGAGTAGAGAGTACCTTCATATCCTGAGCATTCGAATCGAAAACAAGCAGGGTGTTGGAGTAAGAGGGAGCTGTGCCTTCAGTAGTTTCCTCTTCTGCAGCGGTGGTTTCGCCATCTGCAGCAGCGGTTTCGGTGGTCTCTTCAGCAACAGTGGTTTCTTCAGCAGCTGCAACACACAGAGCAAAGCAAGAAACAACCAGCAGCATGGAAAGAACCAGAGCCAGTAATTTTTTCATGGTAAAATCTCCTTTACATAAATTATTTTGCACTTATCATTCTATACTATTTTTAAGAAATTGTCAACAGAATACAGGTAATTTTTTTATGATTTATCAAAATAGACTAAAAAATGGTATGTCGAATGACCAAAAAACACAGCTTAACCGTTCACTGTGCGCACGTACGCGCCGTCTTGATACAAAAGCGTATAGGTTCCCGCATAAAGCGTTTGATTGTCCAAGCGAACGTAGGGCGTGAGTGTGATACTGACCTCTCCTGTGGCAGGAATGGATAGCGTGGCGGTATAAATGCTTCCCCCAAGGTCACTTGCGGTGTAGATAATGTCGCCGCCTTCTATTTGGTCAAGAATCTCGGAGCCGCCCAGCGTTAAGGATCTCGTGCCTTGTGCATCCGTGATGCTGCAGGTGAAACCGTAGCTGCCTTTGGAGAGCGTGGCATCCGGAGAAATCAGCGCACACAAGCGCACTTGCAACTTGTCATTTATGGGATTGGTTTCCTGACAGGCAAGATAACGTGCAGGGCAGGTGGGCAGGATGGGAGCAGAGAGAGTGATGTGAGCAGCACAGCCGCTCACGTTTAAAGGCAGGCTGCTGCCGTTCTCGTCAAGCGCATAAAAGGATGCGGCATCCGGCACCGTGCATGCTAAAAGATATGCGCCGGGCTGTGTCTCCTCAGAGGTATAAAACGTTAAGGAGAGCAGGTTGCCCGTTACTTGCACGTTTTGCGCAGCGTCCAGCAGCACGTTGACGCTGCCGTCATTGTCATGATATGTCAGCGTCAAGGTATCCGTTGCCTGCAAAAGCTGTACGCTTTTGAGTAAAAATAATGAGGTATCGTATTCTATGCTTACAAAACCGCCCGCAAGCGTCAGATCAGGCAGAGAAAGAATGAGCGTGACATCCTGCCCCGGCTCTGCAGATTCGGGTTGTGTCAGCGTTAGTGCGGGTGGATCACCCGCGGACGTGGGAAGAACCGATATGCTAAGTAAAATGCAACATAGCAGGGCAAAACACAGGCGAGCTTTCATGGCAATCTCCTTTCATTTTGATAAAACGTACGTCTTGATTGATACTATTATACATAAATATCCGAATTTTGTCAAGCGCGGTGGCTTTTTCCATGTAAGAGACTTGACTGTGTGCGCATACTAATGCTGACCCAAAAAATACGGAGGATCAAACCATGAAAGTTATTGGAAAAGCTATGGTACTTGCTTTGGTGTTGGGTGCAGTCACCGCTTGTGCGGTCGGCTGTGTAGGACCTGAGAGTGATGACAGCGGTGTCAATGAAAATACTGACACCCAAGGCTCTACGCAGACTACCACGCAGACTACTACGCAAGCACCTACAACCCAAGCACCTACCACAGAGGCTACTACTACCGACGGTGCAGCAGGCAGCATTGCAGGTGACGTCAGCGATGCCATTTCCGGCGATACCACCGAGGCTGCAACCACCACCGCACCGAGCCGTATGAACGGCAGAATGCGCGGACGCGAGGGAAAATAAAGTAAAACAATAAACGGGGGCTGTCGCATAGACGGCTCCTGTTTTGGTTTACGTGTTGTTGATGTCCGTGCGGGTCGTCGAGGGCGCCGACCCATACCCGTAATGGATTTGCGTGACAAAAATGAACGGAAATTTATGCTTTTCAATTTAAAGGCGTAATATATCTTTGGGTATATGAATAAAAAAACCGCAGAGCCTGTATAGACTCTGCGGTGTGTTTTTTAGTGAATCTGTGTGCCGGTGGGAACGCTGTCATCTACAAAGATAACCTTGCAGCCGCATGCGTTGTTGGTAGCAGCCAGCAGCATACCCTGAGAATTGATGTTGCAAATTCTGTTAGGCTTGAGGTTTGCGATTACGATGATCTTCTTGCCGATGATGGATTCGGGCGTGTACTCTGCCTTGATCGAGGACATGATCACTCTCTCGCCAATGCCGTCATCCAAGGTCAGCTTGAGGCAAGCGTTGGACTTGCGCAGCGTTTCAGCCTTGAGGATCTTGCAAACGCGCAGGTCGATCTTGTCAAAGTCTTCAATGGTGACCTGCTCCTTGACGGGCTGTACGGGATCAGCCTCGCCTCTGGGTGCCTCGGGCGCAGCGGTGATCTCCTCTGCGGGAGCCTCGCATACCTCGCAAGCCTGCTCGGCAAGGGTTTCTGCCTCGGTCTTGGGGTAGGAGAAGTCCAAGAGGTGCACGTACTTGTCTGCGTCAATCGCGTACAGGAACAGATACAGTCTGGGACCCTGCTCCTTGTCGATCAGCAGCTTGTAGACGGTCTTGAAGAAGTTACCCTGAATGCCCTTGATCTCCTTGGAGTCGGCAAGCTCGGGGTAAACCTGCTTGGGAATATCGTAGATAGCGGTGTTAAGCTCTTCAAGTGTGTAGCCACCCTTGGCGATCACGTCATGCAGCAGCGCGATCTGCTGCTTTTCCTGCTCGGTCAGCTGCTCAAATACCTCAAAGTTACGGGTCTGGCGCAGGCGGTTGACCTGCTCGGGAGCGCACTGCTCCAGCCAGAACTTTGCTCTCTCCAGTCTGTCTGCAAACTGCTCGTACTTGTAGGGCATACCGATCTTTTCAAATACGGTCTCAAGCAGCGGTACGTTAAAGTCAACGATAGAGCCGAGCTGTACCAGAAGACCCATGGGAACGGTCTCTACGTGGCGACCCTCGATCAGGCACTTTTCCATGATGGATACGGTTGCCTCGTTTGCCTTGCCCTCGCGATAATCGTTGAGCATTTTGTCAAACTCGAAATACTGGCGCAGGATGCCATCGTCAAAACAAATGTCGAATGCCTTAACGGGATCGGTCTTTGCATACAGCCAGAGCAGTACCTCGGGCTGATACAGCTTGAGCATGGTCTCGGGAGTCAGGTTGATACCCGAGGAAGAGGACATCTTGCCGGCAAGTCCCTTGATACCGATAAACTCATAGCCCTGATACAGGGGAGCCTGATGGCCAAATACCTTCTTGGCAATCTGCTTGGAGTTGTTGTAAGAGCCTGTGGGTGCGGAGTGGTCCTTTCCGCCCGGCTCAAAGTCAACGCCTTCGTGGCGCCATCTCATAGCCCAGTCAACCTTCCAACCAAGCTTGCAGTTGTGGTTTTCAAGGAAGTTGAAGTGACCGGAGTGACCGCAGCGGCAGGTGTAATCTGCCTCGGTACCGTCCTCGGAGAAGCTTGTGATGGTGGTAAAGTCGGTGTGGCAAGGGTCGCAGAAAATGCTCACAGGGCTGTAAGCTGCCTTTTCAGCATCGTGCTCAGCCTTGAGCTGCTCTTCGCTCTTGCTCTTGTCCTTGGTCTTAAACGAGTCAAGAATCTCAAAGATCTCGCCGCGCTTCTGAATAGACTCCAAAATCGCGTCTGCATAAGCGCCCGAGCGGTACAAATCTGCCTGATAGCGGCAATCGAGCTTGATGCCAAAGGGCTCAATGCCCTTGAGGAACTCGTCCTCAAAGTGCTTTGCGTAGTTTTCGTGGCAGCCCCAGGGGTCGGGAATGTCTACGTAAGGGCAGCCGATGTATTTGTCATAATCGTTGCCAACAACAGCCTGCACGTTTGCAGGAATCTTGCGGCAGCGGTCGTATTCGTCCCAGGAAATCAAAAGTCTTGCCTTTTTGCCTGCCTTTTCAAGTGCCTTGACCACGAACAAAGGGGTTGCCAGATCGCGGAAGTTACCAATGTGAACAGAGCCGGAGGGAGAAACACCGGCAGCGCAGACGTATTCATCCTTATCGGGATTTTGCGCGATGATCTTTTTTGCAATTTCTTCTGACCAATGCATAATAAGTCTCCTTAAATTTATCAATATTTGAATATGAACATACTAATTCTATTATAGTATATCACAGTTTTTTCTGTCTGTCAATCGGTATGTTTTCTAATATTTTGCATGTGTTGGCAAAATTTTCGGGCATAAAAGGGCAAAAAGGGCGCAAACTATCAATGGATACAATCCAAATATACAATAGGAGATTATAATTATGATGCCTATCGTTGACAGAATTGCGCTGATCGTTGCCGCCATCGGAGGACTCAACTGGGGCAGCGTCGGTCTGTTCGGCTTTGATGCAGTCGCTTGGCTGTTTGGCGGACAGGGCGCGGTGCTTTCCAGAATCGTGTACGTGGCAGTCGCCCTCGCCGCTCTTTGGTGCATTTCCCTGATCTTCCGCGTCAGAGATACCTTTGAGCAGCCCGAAGAGATGTAAACAATGCAAAGACGCCCGCACAACCGTGCGGGCGTAATTTGTTATAGGGGCGGTCTTGATCGTCCCGGAAGATAAACAAGGGACGTGCATTGCACGTCCCTTGAATAGTTTGCGCCCCCGGGGGCGTTTTTTGTTTTAGAGCTCCTCTGCGTAATGGTTTTTATACCCTTCGCCGAAGATTTCGGTTGCTTTGGTTACGATCAGGAATGCGTTCTTATCCTCCTGCTTGACAACGTCGCGCAGCATGGGATACTGGTGATCGTGCAGCACGCACATCAGCACCTTTTTGTTCTTTTTGGTGTATGCACCCTCGCCATGCAGCATGGTTACGCCGGTTTCTACCTCTTTCATCAATCTTGCAGAAACGGTATCGGGAGAATCGGTGACGATATACACCATTTTGGCGTTATCCTTGCCGTAAAGCACCATGTCAAGCACGGTGGAGTTTACAAACACGGTGACTGCTGCGTACATAGCTACCAATACGTCATGGAATGCGATAGCCGAGAGCACAAGCACCGTGGCATCCAGCGCAAGATACAGCACACCGGTTTTCATATGGCGGAACTTGCGTCGCAGAAGCTTTACGATAATGTCAAAGCCACCGGTCGAGCCGCCACCGCGGAACACAAGGCCAATACCTATGGCAACCAACGCGCCACCCATAGCTGCTGCGATCAGCAAATGATCGTGCATATCGGGAATTAAGTGCGAGAATCCGCGGTCAATGACCTCAATGATAGCCGAGGAAAGCGCGGTTACGTATACGGTTCCGAGCAAAAACTTGAGCTTGAATACGATCAATCCCACGATCATGATGGGAATATTGATCAAAAAGATCCAAACACCCGTACCGATATCCACAACGCTGTTGATAATGATCGAAAGACCGGAAACACCGCCGGGAGCTAAATGGTTGGGGTCAAGAAATACGGCAATGGCAATAGCGTAAATGATTGCGCCCACCGTCATCAGTACAAAGTTTGTCAGGAAAGAAAGAAGCTTTTGCTTTCTTTCGGTTTTTAATTCAGGCATTTTCCGCTACCTCCAATCTGACGCGGTCGGGTTCTGTACCGCGCGGAGCGGTCTTTCTGTATTCGCTGGGTGACATACCCACCTGCTTGAAAAATGCGCGGTTGAAGGTGCGCAGCGTGCCAAATCCGACAAGTGCCGAGATCTCGGTAATGCTTTTGTTGGTTCTGCGCAGGTATCTGCATGCCTCGGAAACGCGTAGGGCGTTGATATAATCGTTAAATCCTGTGCCGATTTTGCTGCCAAACAGGTGAGAGATATAGTATTTGCTCAGGTGCAGCTCCTCTTCCAGCGTAGCCAAGGTCAACTCGCGTGAGTAATTCTGCGCACAATAGGATACGATAGAGCGCAGCGTCAAGGAGTCATTGTGACTGCTTTCCTTAAAGCTCATGCGGGAAAGCAGCTCTCCGAAAAAGGCAAGCAAGTAGCCCTTGATGATGGCATCGCGGTAATCGGCAGGCATTTGCTCTGTGCGAGAGAGCGAAAGCAGCAGCTCATGCATATAAGGATCGTTGCCCACGCCGCGTACGATGGGGCTGGTGGGGGCAACACCCGAAAAGCTGCGCGAAAGCTCGGGCAGCATGTCGGGATTGATGATAAAGAGCAGGTAGCTTTCCTTATCCGAGGGGTCATAACGGTGCACCTGATTGGGGAATACCAGCAAAATATCGCCGCTTTGCAGCGTATATTCCCCCGTATCTACTGCGCAGGTGGTGCAGCCATCCACCATATAGACCAGCTCCAGATGGTAGTGCAGGTGCGCACCGAATGCCAAGGGATAGTTTCCGTTCAGCTCGTTACGGCAATGAAAATCGTCCTTTTTGTTTTCATACATAGCACCCATGTGTGTTACCTCGCTGCTTTCTTGTATCGGCGCAGCTTGATCTTGCCGCCCGAAACGTTATAGAAGATGTTTGCGATCACGGGGGGAGCACCGTACTTGCGGTACAGAAGATAAATAAGACCTGCTACAAGTGCAAGCACCGCGATCACCGAGACTACGATGATCAGCCATTCGTAGGCTTGTACGCCGAATTTGCCGTAGACCTCTACGCGGTCAAGCAGCAAAGCGCAGGAGCCGTTTTCCTCCAGCTCGGGTACCTTGATCTGTACCGAGACGGTAATGGGGTCGTCACCGTCTACCAAAGCTGTGAATTCGGAAACGTCAAAGTATACGGTCTGCCAGATGTTTGCAGAAATTTCGGTCACATCCTCGTACACGATACTGCCGTCACCTGCCGAGAGCGTTTTTTCACCCTGCTTGGAAAGGCGGAGCTTGATGCTGACGGGAGCGGTGGTATCAACGTCTGCGCACATGGTCAGCGCAAACGATTTAACGCCCTTGAGGTCAGAGCCTTGCAGCGTGGTATTGGAAATGCCCATATATGCGGCAGGCTGCGTGCGGTCAAGGTGTACACCGAGCACGGGCCAGCCCAGCGTGCCATCCTTGGAAAGCTCTAAGTAGGAAACGCGCCTGTCGGGGGTAAAGCCGCCCGTCGTGCCGTCAGTAAAGCTGAAGAGGACCTTACTCTTGCCCGAG
>JAZOLE010000153.1:0-7594 GCA_045652835.1 Eubacteriales bacterium
CCGCACTCGCTGGCGGCAAGACCCATGATCTTTCCCGACAGCGCGATCCTTGAGATCAAGAACATCTGCCAGCGCGAGAAGATGCTGTATCTGACCGTGGACGGCAGAACCAACTATGAAATGTACAAGGGTGACGTGGTGCGCATCAGCAAATCCCCCTTGCAGACCAATCTGGTTCGCATCAAGCATTGCGGCTTTTATAAAAAGCTGCGTCAGAAAATGACCGAAAATGAGTAAGAATTACGGAGAGAGTCATGAAAAAGAACAGACATGAAAAGATCGTTGAGATCGTGGAGAAATTCGACGTCGAAACGCAGGATGATCTGATTGAGCATCTGCGCAAGACAGGCTATGAGGTCACGCAGGCAACCGTATCGCGTGATATTCGAGAGTTGAAGCTGACCAAGGTCATGAGCGAAAAGGGCTCTTACCGTTATGAGCTGCCCAAGAGCAATGATACGCTGGGCGCGTTCAAATTCAGCCACGCGCTTGCCGAATCCATCACCTCGGTGGATTTTGCCATGCACACAGTTGTGGTCAAAACCTTCCCGGGTATGGCACAGGCAGTTGCCGTTGGCATTGACAATTTGCACCTACAGGTCATTCTTGGCTGCGTGGCGGGTGATGATACCATTATCATCATTGCACGCAACACCGAGGCTGCAGCAGACCTGAACACAAGAATTAAGGAAATTATCAGAGGACAGTAAAGAGGGAAAACCATGCTTTGCAATCTGCATATTGAAAATATTGCGGTCATCTCTTGCGCAGACATCTCGTTTTCTCGCGGCTTTTGCGTCATGACGGGTCAAACGGGCGCGGGTAAGAGCGTGATCGTGGATAGCATTTTGCTTGTTTGCGGTGCCAAGGGCGATCGCGAGCTGGTGCGCTCGGGTCAAGCGCAGGCGTGCGTTACCGCGCATTTCGGTGCGCTGTCGGCTTCTGCCGTAGCGTCGCTTGAGGCGCTGGGTATTGCGTGTGAAGATGGCGAGGTTGTGCTGCAGCGCACGCTTGGTGCCGATGGCAAAAGTCAGGCGCGCATCAACGGACGTGCCGCAACGCTGAGCATGCTCCGCGAGGCAAGCACGCACCTGATTTCGATTCACGGACAGGACGATAACCGCCTGTTATCCGAGCTTTCCTATCACATGGACATGCTGGACGCTTATGCGGGTCTTGACGCGCAAAAAGCAGCCTATGGCGAGCATTATACCGCTTGGCGCACGCTTTGCGAAAAGCGTGACGCACTCATCCGCGATGCGGGTGAGCGGTTGCGCACTGTGGAAATGCTGACCTATCAGATCAACGATATTGCTTCGCTCAAGCTCAAGGCAGGCGAGGAGGAGGCGCTGATCGAGAAGCGCAACAAGCTGCAAAACACCGAAAAGGTGCAAAAGCAGGTGCGCTTTTCCACCAAACTGCTTACCGAGGCAGGCTCGGGAGGCTCTGCCAGCTATCTGCTTGAGCGCAGCGCAGCTTCCATGAATGCGCTTTCCGCTTACGTGCCGGACGCTGCGGCGGTAGGCGAGGAGCTGATCGAGCTTTCCTATCGCGTGCGCGACCTTTCGGATCGCATTGCAGCGTATGCCGAGGATCTGGACGATGATCCCACCGCGATGCTTGACAAAATTGAGGACAGGCTGGAGGCAATCTCCAAGCTCAAGCGCAAATACGGCGGCAGCGTGGAGGCTGTGCTGGCATTTTTGGAAAATGCCAAGGCAAGGCTGGACGAGATCGAGTCGTCGGATCAGCTTTGTGAGCAATACGATGCAGAGATTGCTCTGGCACATGCAAAAGCCATGGAAATTGCCGAGCAAATGTCCGTGCGGCGTGCCGAGGCGGCAACGCAGGCGGCGGAGCAAATTGCCGAACAGCTTTCCTATCTTGATATGGCAGGCGTGCGTTTTCGCATTGCACTTGCGCGTGAAAAGGAGCTGTGCGCGGGCGGTATTGACCGCGTGGAGTTCATGATCGCCACCAACCCCGGTGAGCCGCTTTCCTCCATGGTGCGCATTGCATCGGGCGGTGAGCTGTCGCGCATCATGCTTGCCATCAAATGCGTCATGAACCAAAAGGATGGCGTGCCTACCACCATCTTTGACGAAGTGGATACGGGTATTTCGGGCAAGACCTCACGCAAGATCGGCATTCGTCTTGCCGATATGGCAGTAAGGCAGCAGATCATTTGCATCACCCACTCGGCACAGGTCGCCTCTCTTGGCGATCAGCACCTGCACATATATAAAGAAGAAAAGGACGGACGTGCCTTTACCTCGGTTACAGAGCTGCAAGGAGAGGGAAGAGTTGCCGAGATCGCGCGCATTTTGGGCGGCATTCGTGTCACGGATGCGCAAATGCAGGCAGCGCGAGATATGCTTTGTACAAAGGATCGCGAATAATTGCAAAAATACTCTTGCATCTGACGCGATCATGTGATATAATATAAAATTGTGAAAATTATTTTATAAGGATTAAGATAAAGACTATGCTGAAAATCAAACAACTTATCGCACAAAACGTGCACAGCAGCGTGCTTGGCATCAACCCCGCAGCAGAGCTGACGGTAGACGAGCTTGCTGCAATGCTGGAATACCCGCCCGATGCAAACATGGGCGACCTTGCGCTGCCTTGCTTCAAGCTTTCCAAGGCCCTGCGCCGTGCGCCCGTTATGATCGCGCAGACGCTTGCAGACAAGATGGATTGCGCTTGCGTACAAAGCGCGGAGGCGGTCAACGGCTATCTCAATATCCGTCTTGACCCCGCATTTCTGACAAGCCACGTGCTTTCTGCCGTGCTTGAACAGAAGGAAAAGTACGGTGCACCCACCGTCGGCTGCGGCAAAAAGGTAGTATTGGACTACTCCTCGCCTAACGTGGCAAAGCCCTTCCATATCGGACATCTGGGCACCACGGTCATTGGTCACTCTCTTAAGAAAATGCACGAGTTTGCCGGATACGAATGCTACGGCATCAACTATCTTGGCGACTGGGGCACGCAGTTTGGTAAGCTGATCCTTGCCTATAACACTTGGGGCAGCAAGGAAATGGTAGAACAGGGCGGCATTGACACGCTGGTTGAGCTTTACGTGAAGATCAACAACGCCATTACTGAGGAAAAGGAGCAGGGTAAGACCGAGCTTGCAGACGCAGCACGTGCCGAGTTCCACAAGATGGAAATGGGTGACGAGCAGAATCTCGCGCTCTGGAAGTGGTTTATCCAGATCAGCCTTGAGGAATATGAAAAGACATACAAGCAGCTGGGCATTACCTTTGACAGCTATCTTGGTGAGTCGTTCTATACCGATAAGATGCCCGCACAGGTGCAAAAGCTGCGCGATGCGGGTCTGCTCAAGATCGACGATGGCGCATCCATCGTGGACCTTGACGAGTACGGCATGCCTCCGTGCCTGATTCTCAAGCGCGACGGCAGTACGCTGTATCCCACGCGTGACATTGCCGCTGCGGTATACCGTAAGGACAATCTGCACTTTGACAAGTGCATTTACGTCACCAGCACTCAGCAGATCCTGCACTTCAAGCAGTGGTTCAAGGTGGTTGAGCTGATGGGCTACGATTGGCACGATCAGCTGGTGCACATCCCCTACGGCACGGTCAGCATCGGCGGTGCAAAGCTTGCAACCAGAACGGGTAACGTGGTGCTTTTGCGTGACTTGTTCGGTGCGGCTATCGCCAAGGTAACCGAGATCATGGAAGAGAAGAACCCCGAAATGAAGGGCAGAACCGACGTAGCAGAGGCTGTTGGCGTTGGCGCGATCGTATTCTACTACCTGACCAACAACCGTATCAAGGATATCGACTTCAACATGGACGATGCGCTGTCCTTTGACGGTAACACGGGTCCCTACGTGCAGTATACCTACGCGCGTGCTTGCTCGGTGCTTGAAAAGGCAGGCGAGAGCACCGCTACCGATTTTGTGATCACCGCCCCCGAGGAGCAGGCACTGCTCAAGGTGCTCTCCACCTACGAGGAAAAGGTGCTCATGGCTCTGCGCGATTACGAGCCCTCGGTCATCACGCGTTTCATTCTGGACGTAGCAGTTGCGTTCAACCGCTTCTATCATAACTGCCGCATCCTCTCCGAGAGTGATGAGAGCATTAAGCAGACCAGAATTGCACTCACGCTGGCAACCAAGCACGTGCTTGGCAGCGCGTTTGAGATGATCTGCCTGAAGAAGACAGAGAAGATTTAATCAAAGTAAAAATTTTAACACACAAGTGAGGTAATATAACATGTCCGGACATAGCAAATGGGCTAACATTAAGCACAAGAAGGAAAAGACCGACGCAGCCAAGGGTAAGATCTTTACCCAGATCGGTAAGGAAATCGCAGTAGCCGTTAAGGCAGGCGGCGGAGACCCCAACAATAACAGCAAGCTCCGCGATCTGATCGCAAAGGCAAAGGCAAACAACGTGCCCAACGATAACATCAAGAGAAGCATTGAAAAGGCACTTGGCGCAGGCGGCGACAACTTTGAAGAAATCACCTACGAGGGCTACGGTCCCGCAGGCGTTGCAGTCATCGTCAGAGCAGCAACCGATAACCGTAACAGAACCGCAGGCAACGTGCGTGCAGCATTCTCCAAGTACCACGGTAACCTTGGTACCTCGGGCAGCGTCAGCTTCATGTTCTCCGAAAAAGGCTTGATCGTGGTTGACAATGAGGACGGCGATATCGATGAGGATAAGCTGATGGAGGACGCAATGGAGGCAGGTGCTGAGGACTTTGCCGCTGAGGGTGAGGTTTTCGAGATCTACACCGAGAGCGCAGACGTATTTGCAGTTGCCGAGGATATCAAGGCAGCAGGCTATCCCGTGCTTTCCGCTGAGCAGACCATGATCCCCTCTACCTACGTAGAGCTGACCACAGATGATGATAAGAAGTTCATGAATCTTCTGCTGGAAAAGCTGGAAGAGGATGATGACGTGCTCACCGTATTCCATAACTGGGAAAACCAGGACGAATAATCGCGTGATATGAAAAAATCTCCGCGTATGTGATAATACTGTATGTATTACCGTACGCGGAGGTTTTTTATGTTTGACAAGGCAGAGCAGAGCAAGGGCGCGGCGGCGCTTGCGGCATATTATCTGCAAAAGGGCAAGGGGACGCATGCCTATCGCTATTTTGGCGTGCACAGGCTTCCTCGGGGGCAGGGCTTTTGCTATGCCTTTCGTGTAATCGCCCCCGGGGCAGATGCGGTCAGCTTGGTGGGCGAGTGGAACGCATGGGAGCCTTCCCCCATGCAAAGGCAGGAGGATAGCGGCATCTGGGAGCTGATTTGGTATACCGATATCTGCCCCGAGGGGCTGCGCTACAAATACCGCGTGCAAAAAGGAGAGCACGTGCACGATAAGGCTGACCCTTATGCGCGCATGAGTGAGAGCGGCGGCGAGGGTGCATCCATCATTTGCACCGAGTCGCATTACGCATGGCAGGACGTAGCATATCTGGAGCGTCGCGCACACAGGTATGCGGATCACGAGCGGTATGCCTACCCCATGCACGTTTATGAGGTGGATCTTGTGCTGTGGCTGGGGCAAGATGGCGCGAGTGAGGGCGTAGCCCCGGGGTATCGCGCTATTGGAGATATGCTTGCGCAATACGCGGCAGATATGGGGTACACCCACCTGCTTTTGCGCTTTCCGGGGCTGCAGAGCGGTGGAAAGGACGGCATGATCACGCGTTTTGCGCCCGATGCATCCCTTGGTACGCCCGATGATTTTGCTTATTTTGTTGACCGCATGCACAAGCAGGGGATCGGTGTGATCTTAGAGCTTGCATGCCACTGTTGCGGCTCACATGCCTCGGGGCTTTGCAATTTTGACGGGAGCGGCTTGTATGCACGGCACGGGCAGGAGCAACCATGCTTTGACTATGCCGACCCCTATGCCACCGCGCTGCTGTATTCCTGCGCGTTGTACTGGCTGCGCGAGTACCATGCGGATGGACTGTATATCAATGCCGAGGGCATGCATGCCGATCGCGCGACGGGCGAGTTTTTCAGAACGCTTGCCGCTGCCGTGCGCACGGGCGTGTCGGATGCGCTGCTGCTTTTGCGCGCAAACGGACACCGCGGCTTGAGCGTTGGGCAGTCTTTTGGCGGACTTGGGTATGATTTTGTCATAGATTCCAATGCCGAGGCTGCGCTGCTTGATTGCTTTGCCATGGGGAGCGAGTTGCGCGTGGGTAGACGGGCATGGCGCGAGGCTGCACGCGGAATGTTTGCGGAGAATGCCATCGTATCGCTTTCCTCGCAGCTATGTATCGCGCGTTCGGATTCGGTGATGGGCGCGCTGCAGGGCACGCACGCAGAAAAATTTGCCACAGCGCGGCTGCTTTATTTGTTTATGACCTGTCTGCCCGGGAAAAAGCTGACCTTTATGGGCAACGAGCTGGGGCAGCTGAGCGTTCCGACCATGGGCGAGGGCGTAGAGTGGTTTTTACGCGAGGTTGGCTCACACGCCGATCTGTATGCCTATGTCAAATCGCTGGGCGCACTCTATTTGCATACGCCGCCGCTTTGGGAGTGCGACAGCTCCAAGGAGGGTGTATGCGCAGTGTCTTGCATCGATGCTCCCGAGGGTGTGATCGCATTCAAGCGCTTTGACCGCGCAGGTAGGGAGGTGTGCGCGGTGTTCAATATGGGCGCGCGGCAGGCAATGGGAGTTCGGCTTGCGCTTGGCGGACGCTATCCGTATTACACCTGCGCCTTTAGCACCAAGCCCGACGCGAGCGAGCTGCGCCTGCAGACCGACGGCGAGGGCTGCGTGACCACGGATCTTGATGGACTTTGCGGTATGCTTTTGATCCCCGATGCACCCGCAGGCGGATTTTGGTTTGAAAATGCGTAAAAATGCGCACTTTATCCTTGACACCCACGCACAGAAATGATACAATAAATAGGTTAGCAGTATTAACTTGAACAGGGGGTGAGCGCGTGGATGCAAGACTGAAGCGATTGTTTGGAAACACTATGATTTTTACAGCAGGAAAGTTTATTTCCAAGCTCCTGGTGTTCTTTATGATGCCGCTTTATACGGCATGCCTGTCCGAGGCGCAGTATTCCACGGCTGACCTGATCACGCAGCTTGCCAATCTGCTCATTCCGCTTGCATGTCTTGGCATCAGCGAGGGCATTTTCCGCAATGCCGCCGCCAAGGAAGGGGATAAAGAGGCGTTTTTCTCCAGCGGTATTGCCATTTTGGGCATCAGCACATTGGGCTTTTTGCTGCTCTCACCGCTGCTTTTGCTGCTTGAATATTTCGCGCCCTATGTGTGGCTGATCATTTTGTTCGTGCTGTGCTCCAATCTGCATTCGGTTTGTGCGCAGTACGTTTGCGCCATTGGCAGAACCAAGACCTTTGCCGCGCAGGGCATTCTCAATACTGCGCTCAATATCGCGTTTAACCTGTTATTCCTGCTTGGCTTTGGCATGAAGATCGAGGGGTATGTGCTCAGCGTCGTATGTGCCGATTTTGTCACCACCATGGTGCTGATCGTGTTTTGCAAGCTTTGGCGCGCGTTCTCGGTGCGCAAGATTTCGAGACCCTTGATGGGTGAGCTTTTGCGCTTT
>JAZOLE010000154.1:0-8029 GCA_045652835.1 Eubacteriales bacterium
GCGTTATCGGATGCGGCGTAATAGGACGCCCCGGGCAGCTTGAAATAAGAGATCGCACCGCAAAGCACCAATGCCAGCAGCGCAATCAGGCTGCCAAGCGCGATCAGGGTAATCAGTAAAGGTTTTTTGTTTTTCATTTGATGTCCTCCATTTTGTACCAAGTCGGTATAATTCTGTTCATATTGTCATACCAGGCAAGCACTTCAGCTTGCTGCTTTTTCATTACGGCGATCTCCTGTTCTCCGAAAGGGATTGCCCACGGCAATGAGCTTAAGGTGTTTGAGCAGATATACAGCGCAAGCAAACGCCAAAAGTCCATGGGAACATCACCGTCAAAATAACCGTCCACCATACCCGAGGCAAATGCGGGCGTGGCTTGCGCGCACCACACAATACGGTTAAATTCTTCCCAAGGGTCGCCGTAATCGTCGCGGTCAAAGTCGATGATCACCAATTGACCGTTTGCATCCACCATCATGTTGCCGATATGATAGTCACCGTGCTGATAGGTCTGCGGACGATCTGCAAGCAGGTGGCGATTCGCGGCAATATAATCAAGCAGCGGCGCATCCACATCGTATTTCAAGGGGCAGTCGCGATACCTGGCGATCTTTCGATCGATCTTGGCGTTAAAGCGACTTTCCCACGTTGGCACATTCTCGGGCGCGGGTATGGTATGAATGCGCGCCAGAATCCGCCCTGCATCGTAGCCGTATGCGTATTGCCGTTCGGATGTGAGCATGGGGATAAATAGCTCTGCGTCCTCACCCTCGACATAACTTTGTAGGCTGTAAACGCCCTGTTCGCACTCGCCAAACTCAATAGGCAAACACATGGAAATGCCCAACTCTGCTACCCTTTGCATTTGCGCAAACTCGCGCCTTTTGCGCTCGGCACGCTCCGGCGCGGAAATGCGAAGCAGATATTTCGTGCCGTCTGCCGTAACCGCACAGTATTTCTTGTCACCCGACCAACCCTTATTGATGGGGATTTTTTGTACGATAGAGTGAAAAATCATTCGTCTTTCCAAAGTGTAATTGCCGGCAGCAGGTCACCACCGCCGAACGAATGCCATGCGACCACTCTTTCCTGCTCCGGGATATAGAGCAGCATTTGCCCGAATGCACCGCCCTTGCCGTATGCCTTGCCTGAGCAGATGTTATGGAACTCATAGCCGCGTCTGCGCGTGATCTCTACCCATTCCTCGGACAGAATGCGCTTGCCCTGCCATACGCCACCGCGCAGGTACAGCTCGCCAAGCTTTGCCATGTCCTCGGTATAGATATAAAGTCCCGTCGCGCCCATGGGATACCCGTAGGGGCATTTACTCCACGCCATTTCGCGATAGCCCAGCGGATAGAACAAACGCTTCCACAGAAAATCGTCCAGCTTCTCGCCCGTCTTTTTGCTGACCACGCGCGAGAGCAGATAAAATGCCGCATCGCTGTACGCGCCCTGCGTGCCCGGGACGAAATCAAGCTTGGTCTTGAAGAGATAGGTCAGATAATCGTCTGTGCCCAGCGTGCTTGCGTCAATAGCGTCGATATCAAGATAGCCTAAGGGGAAACCGCAGCCGTGCACCATGGCGTGATGTACGGTCATAACGCTCCAGTTGGGATCCATACCCTCGGGCAGCTCGTCCGCAAAGATGTCTACCATGCGCTCGTCAAGATTGATCAGCCCTTGGTCATACAGCATACCGATTGCGGTGACGACAAAGGATTTTGCCACCGAATAGCTGTTCTGGCAAGCGTTACCTTGATTTAAGGTGACGGTTTCGATCTTTCCCTTATGGATCTCGGTGATCTTATAAAACGTGCCGCCTACACGCTGTGCCTGGGCACAAAGCATATCCAAATATTTGCTCATATCAGTTCTCCTTTGCTGCAAGTGCGCTCAGCTCTGCAATTTTCGCCTTGAGTGCCTCAAGCGCCTCTGTAGGGTCGTCTATATCTGCCACGGTTTGTTCCATGGGGCAAATACCGTCGCCCTTGCGGTTGATGATACGCTCGGTCAGCTCACCGTACTCGGCGCGCACACCGTGCGCTTGCAAGTATTCCAGCGCGGCACGGCTCATAGTCACACCGTAGCACGCCTTGACACCGCCCAGCACCAACACCATGGCGGCAGCCTTTCCGATAATCTTATCCACAACCACGGCATCCTGCAAAATTCCCTGCTCGTAAAGTGCAATCACAGGGCGCACACCGCGTCCCGACTCCACGTTCAGAATCTTGCCCTGCTTGATAACCACGCAGGTTGCCTTTTGGTTTGCTATTAAGTTCTTTGCCGATACAACGGCATTATCCCTTTGCATCTTAAAAATTCCCTCCAAAGAAAATACGAGTGCGGGTACCAAAAGCAGCTGTACAACAATGCCGGGCAAGCCTGTCAGAAAGGCAGCCCACACACCAAGCACCTTGATATCCGTATCCAAAAGCAGTAAAAGTGAAAGCGCACCGCCATATGCCGCTCTGCCGCAAAGCATGGCTGCAAGCATTGCCGCATACACGCCTATCCTGCGCTTACCAAGCCCTGTTTTGCAATACAAAAAACCGCTGACAAGACCGTACACGCAAAGCTCACACGTCATAATGGGCAGCATGGGGTATACCGCAGGCATGCCGGTCAATACGCAATTGAGCAAGGGCAGCAAAAAACCGCACACACCGCCAAACAGCGGCCCACACACAAGCCCGCACAGAAATACGGGAATATGCATTGGCAACAAAGCGTTCCCCGGCAATCCGATCCCATGAGAGGTGACAAACGGCAAAACAATGCCCAAAGCCAACAGCATACCGGCTGCGGTTAGCTTTTTTGTATATCCGGCTGCACGCACGTTCCCTTCTCTCCTCTCGATTGTTCATCTCCTCTATTATAGCAGTTTGCATACCTTTTGCGCAAGTACTTTTTGCAAATTCGCCAAAATTTAATACCTTAAGTAAATCGAATTGACAACCGTTTTTGGATATGGTATAATTATTGTAATATATAGTTTATTGTGAGGAGGCCTTTTATGAAAGGAAAACTCATTCCACTGCTGCTTGCCGCGGTACTGATGCTCGGTGTACCCGCGGTGCTACATGCAAATGCCGAAGATCCGATCATCCTGCCTTCCTGGATATATGACTTTTCCTCCGCAGGAGTTCTTCAAAACATGGGTGGCGGTCAAAATCTGTTCCTTGAATTTTCCGAGGGATCTCACACCACGTTTACTGCCCTTGGAAGTGACCCGCAAACGCCCTTGGCTGCCCCAAAAATCAACGTCAGCGATGCTAAGTATCTGTGTATCGAATACCGCACCACGTACGATCGTAAAGGCGAAATATATATATCTCGCACCGACGGTGTTTATTGGAGTGAAACGCCCGAATCCACACTCAAATGGAACTGGGTGGGCGACGGTGAATGGCACCGGCTTATCCTGCGCTGCGACGGTTGGGCGGATACCGAGGGTGTTGGATTCACCGGCTTACGCTTTGATCCGATCCACTTTTCGGGTCAAGAGCATGCCGAATCGATTGACATTCGCTTTTTTGCCTTTTTCACCGATGAGCAAAAGGCAAAGGACTTTGACCTTGCTGCCTATCAGGCTTACGTTAACGAGCACGGAATGATTTTACCCGAGGATGTTACACTGCCCGGTAATGATTGGCCCGATCCCGATTACGTACCAAGCACTCCGCACCCCGACGATAACTACGAGGGAACGCTGAACATCACCTACTCCGAGGACGGCAAATACGCCACCATCTCCTACGGACAAGGAGAGAATGCGGTTTCCTATACCGTTCCCAACAATGAGATCAATCTGTTTGGTGGCTATGCAGGCACGGACGACGTTGGCAGGTCGCTGTTTGACGCATCGCAGATTGGCGTGGTGAGCGAGGATCATGACGTTGGCATCTTCTATTTTCTTTGGCATGGCGAGCACGGTGACAACGGCATATACAATATGCAGCAGATCATTGATCAGGTTGGAGCGGAAGCAGCCGGGGATCCGAATTGCGAACTGTGGGGCGCTCCTTACGACTGGCACTGGTGGGGCGAGCCGCTTTACGGCTACTATTACGCTGACGATAACTGGGTCGTGCGCAAGCACGTTGAGCTGCTGATCAACGCAGGCATCGACTTTTTATACTTTGATACTACCAACGGCTTTCCATATACGGAAAACGCACTTAAGCTGATGGCGATTCTGCACGATTTCAACAAAATGGGCTACGATGCCCCCGAGGTTGTGTTTTATACCAATTCCAACGCACAGGACTGCGTGCGCGAGATCTACGAGAAGATCTACGCCCCGGGTTTTTACAAGGACACCTGGTATATGCTGGACGGTAAACCCTTGATCGTTGCCCCTTACGAAGCAAATATCGACGACTTCTTTACGGTAAAGCTGAACCAATGGCCTACGGAAGCCCCCAAAGAGAACGGCTGGCCTTGGATGGATTTTGAATGGCCGCAGCGCGTTTACAACGATGCAAACGGCAATCCCAGCGTGATCAACGTATCAGCCGCACAGCACAGTGGCTCGATCTGCTTCTCGGATTCCGCACTTTACGGTGATAAATCCAACCTTGGCAGATCCTTTGCAGCAGACGCAAATACCGCAAAGACCCGTACCTCTTACTACAAAGAACTTGAAAAAAGCCCCAATCTGTTCGTGCAAGGCATCAACTTCCAAGCACAGTGGGACAGAGCGATTGAAGCAGACGTTCCCTTCGTGCTGGTCACAGGCTGGAACGAATGGATCGCGCAAAGAATGAACGACCCGACCAAGGTCGGATTTATGGATTGCGCGTCTTACGAATTCTCCCGAGACACCGAAATGATGAAGGGCGGCTATTTTGATAACTATTACATGCAGCTCGCCTACAACATCCAAAGACTCAAGGGCGCTGCCCCCGTCATCGTGCAGGATGCGCGCAATGCGGTCAACGTTACAGGCTCTTTTGACGTCTGGGAAAAGGTTTTAATCACGTATACAGATCCCATCAAGGATATGCTCGATCGCGATACTTACGGCTTTGGCGGTATTAAGTACACCAACCAGACGGGTAGAAACGACATTGCAGCCTCCAAGGTCACCGCTGATACGAAAAACGTATATTTCTACGTACAAACCAGAGAGAACATTGCAGCAGCAGAAGCAGACTCCTCATGGATGCAGCTGTTTCTCTCCACGGGCGGCGAAGGATGGTACGGCTATGATTATATTATCAACTACAGCGCAAAGGACGAATTCACCACTACCGTAGCACGCTACAACGGCACCGACGGTGCGTTCTCATATGAAGTAATCGGTGAGGTCAGCTACCGCGTCAAGGGCAACCAAATGATGATTGCAGTACCGCTGGAGATGCTGGGCATTACCAATCCGAAAGGTATCAAATTTGACTTCAAGTGGGTGGACAGCACAAGCAAAATGACCACCATGGAGCAGTTCTACACCGACGGTGACACCGCTCCTTTGGGCAGACTCAATTATACCTTCCAAAATTGCTTTGACCCCAAGACTGCAGAGCAATACGTGCCGAGCGATCATGTACAGGAACAGCAGCCCCCGAAAAGTGGGTGCAAATCCGCAATCACCGCTTGCGTCGCCACCGTTTGCCTGGCAGCGCTGCCGCTTGCAATCAAAGCAAAGAAAAAAGATTCCACACATAGTATCTGATTATCATAGGAGGCACACTTATGAAACGCAACCTTATCGCATTGACGCTTTGCATTTGCCTGCTGCTTGGCACGCTCGTCTGTCTGAGCGTAGCTGCACAGGAATACGATGCAGTTCCCTCTTTTGTTCTTGATTATACCGACCAGTCGGTGACCAAGCAAATAAAGGGCGTGGGCAATATGACCTACAAAATGACCGAAGGTGAATATTGCACCTTCACGGCAACCGCCAATGACCCTGCCATGGAGCTTCCCGCTCCGAACGTCAAGGTTTCCGATGCTGCGTATCTTGCCATTGAATACCGCACCACCGTAAAGGTGATGGGCGAGATCTACGTTGCAAGAACTGACGGTGTTACCTTCTCGCAAGACCCTGCTTCGCACTTGGAATGGACGTGGGATGCAGACGGTGAGTGGCACAAGCTGATCGTACGCTGCGACGGCTGGGCAGACGTAGAGGACGTCATGTTCACACAGCTGCGCTTTGACCCCTTGCACATGCACCAGGGCATCAAGGAGGGCGATGCGATCGATCTGCGCTACTTTGCATTCTTCGACAGTGAGGAAAAGGCGCAGGCATTCGATCTTGCGGCATATAAAGAATACGTCAAGCAGGAGCAAGAGAGCCAAGAGGAGGCTACCACGCTTCCCAAGATCGAGTGGCCCGATCCTGCTTTTAAGGACAACGCTCCCGGTGCTGATGACAACTACGAGGGCACGCTGAAGATTACCTACTCCGAGGATGGCAAGTACGCTACCATCTCTTACGGAAAGGGTGAGAATGCGGTTTCCTACACCGTTCCCAACAACGAAGTCAATCTGTTCGGCGGCTATGCAGGCACGGACGATCTTGACCGTTCCCTGTTCGATTCCACGCAGGTTGGCGTTGTAACCGAGGATCATGACGTTGGTATTTTCTACTTCCTCTGGCACGGTCAGCACGGTGATCACGGTACACAGAATATGCAGCAGATCATCAACCAATCCGGTGCTGCCGCAGGCGACGTCAACAACCCTCTGTGGGGCAAGGTGCACACCTGGCACTGGTGGGACGAGCCGCTTTACGGTTATTACTACATTGAGGACGAATACGTCATGCGCAAGCACGTTGAGCTTTTGATGAACGCAGGCGTTGACTTCCTCTACTTTGACACCACTAACAACTCCACCTATTCCGGCGTTGCACTCCAGCTCATGAGCATCCTGCACGAGTTCAACGAGCAGGGCTATGACGCACCCGAGGTAATGTTCTACACCAACACCGATGCAATCAACCGTACCCGTCAGATCTACGAGGATATCTATGAGCCCGGCCATTACCCCGACACCTGGTACATGATCGACGGCAAGCCTGCTATCGTAGCTCCCTACGAGGCAAATATCAACGATTTCTTTACCATCAAGCTCAATCAATGGCCTACCGAGGATATGAAGGAAAACGGCTGGCCGTGGATGGATTTTGAGTGGCCGCAGAACGTTTACAACGATGCAAAAGGCAACCCCAGCGTCATCAACGTTTCGGTTGCACAGCACTTGGGCACGGCTTGCTTCTCGGATTCCGCGCTTTACGGTGATAAAACCAACCTTGGCAGATCCTTTGCGGGCAAGGTCAACAACGCAAAATCGCGCACAGACTACTTCAAGATGCTGGAAAAAGAGCCCAACGCATTTGTACAAGGACTCAACTTCCAATCTCAATGGGACAGAGCGATTGAGGCTGACGTTCCCTACGTACTGGTCACAGGCTGGAATGAATGGATCGCGCAAAGACAGGATTATCCCGATAAGATCGGCTTTGTGGACTGTGCTTCCGACGAGTTCTCCCGTGATATCGAAATGATGAAGGGCGGCTACTTTGATAACTATTACATGCAGCTTGCCTATAACATTCAAAGACTCAAGGGCGCTGCTCCCGTCATCGTACAGGATGCGCGCAATGCGGTCAACGTAACTGGCTCGTTTGATATTTGGGAAAAGGTGCTTGTCACCTACACCGATCCCGCTAACGATATGCTGGACCGCGATGCTTACGGCTTTGGCAGAGTTAAGTACACCAACCAGACCGGCAGAAACGATATTCTCTCCTCCAAGGTGACCGCTGACACCAAGAACGTATATTTCTACGTGGAAACCAGAGATTATATCACCAAGTCCGAGGCGGATACCACCTGGATGCAGCTGTTCGTTGATGCGGATTGCAGCACCGAGACCGGCTGGTATGGCTATGATTACATTATCAACTACAGCGCAAAGGACGATTTTACCACCACCGTTGCACGCTACAACGGCAAGGACGGTGCGTACTCCTTTGAGGTGATTGGTGAGGTCAACTACCGCGCAAAGGAAAACA
>JAZOLE010000155.1:0-9073 GCA_045652835.1 Eubacteriales bacterium
ATCAGTATACCAAAGCAAGCATATTTTTCGTCATGTCCAGCGTACGCGAGGCGTACGAGAAGGGATTGCACCTCAAAGGCGTGGATTATTGCTGCCCGCCTGTTGTATTGGTGTTTGAGGAATAAAGAAAAGAACCGCCAAGGCGCTTTGCCTTGGCGGTTGTTCTATATGGAATTACAGCAAATAGCTCGGCATGGGATCGGTAACCTTAACCTTGCCGTCCTTGGGTGCGGGGGTAGGAGTGCCGACTACCTTTTCGACCACGACGGGGTCGATGTTTGCGATAACGTGCTCGGTGACGGTGGGAGCGACGGGCTCTTCGACTACCGGAGCGGGCTGCTTTTTGGGCTGTGCTGCGACCTCTGCCTTAGGTGCTTTTGCACGGGCCTGGCAGGAGGTGCTTTTTTTCGCTGTAGAGGGCTTTTTTGTTTCAGTGGGCTGTTCAGCGACTGCGGGCTTAATTTCCTCTGTATCGCTCTTTTTTGCCACTCTGTTGATACTCTGCTTACCGATGGGCATATTTGAGAACCTCCTCTGTGAGTTTTGTGTATTCGCCTGCCGCGCGGCTGGACTTCTTGTATGCGCAGACGGGCTTGGAGTTATCCTGTGCCCATTCCACGGTGCTGTCTACGCGGATGTAGTTTTCAAACAGTCTGACGTTTTCAAGCTCGCCAAGCGTTTCCATGGTCTGTCTGAAGTAGTTCTTGCGCTCGCTTGCCTTGGTGACCGCGATGCCAAGCAGCTCCAGCTTGGGCGCGATATTCTTGACCTGCTCGTAGAACTCGAACATATTGGCAAGACCGAACAGACCCCAGGGAGATGCCTCAACGGGCACGATCAGGTAATCCGACGCGCACATGATGTTCATGACCCAGCAGCCAAGCGTGGGGGGCGAGTCGATCAGGATATAGTCATACTTGTTGAGCGCCATGATCTTGGTCAGTCCCTGACGCAGGATAAATTCGCGCTGCCACTTGGTAAACAGCTCAAACTCGATGCTGCTCATGAGCGTGGAGGAGGGGATGATATCCAAGCCCTCGTACTCGGTGGGCACGATGAAGTCGTACAGATCCTTCTGCTCGCGCATTGCGGTATAGAGGTTTTTGCCGTTCTTGGCGTATTCCAGCGCCTTTTCCTCGTCGAAGAACGAGAGGGTGAGGTTCATCTGCATATCGCCGTCGATCAGCAGCACGCGTTTGCCCATAGCGGACATGGCGTAGCCCACGTTGGAGCAGGTGGTGGATTTTCCGCTTCCGCCCTTGTTGTTGGCAAAGCAAATTACCTTGGTCATACTCATAATATGTGTGATCCTTTCGGGTTTTTTATACGGGTCTTGCGTCGGGTGCGTCACCCGGCTCGCGCAAATATTCGATGATTTCGGTCAATCCTTGGCCTGAGTAGGAGCTGACCTCAAATATGGTATCGCAACCGCACAGTTTAAGCCAGCGTCTGACCTGCTCCACATTGCCGTCGGGCTTGTCTACGCCCGTGACAATGCCGATCACCTCACGGTTGACCATGCAGGTAATGGCAGGTGGGAAGACGCAAAACGGCTCGTTGGCACTTATGACAATACCGACGATGTCTGCCTCGTAAGCGTAGAGTGCGAGAGCCGCGCCCAATTGCTTGACTTCGGTATACTCGCCGGGTGTGTCAATAATGGTATCGAAATAATTGATGTACTGTGTCTTGCAGTAGTGCAGCTGCTCACCCTTGAGCGCTTGGGTCAGGGTGGTTTTGCCTGCCGCAACTCTGCCGACTAAGATCAGCTTTTTCATATCAGGTCTTGGTCACGTCACAGACTGCAAAATGCAGCTTATCGCGGAAATAATCAGCGATAGCGTGGAATGCGGACTCCACCTCGGAAACTCTGCCCGTGATGATCAGCGTGCCCGAGAAGCGGTCTACAAAGCCGAGATCGACGCCTGCGTTCTTGAGCGCGATATCTGCTGTGATGACGGCGGTTTCTGCAGGGCTGACGGTCAGCACGCCGATGGCAGCGTGGGTGTAGTCAAGCTTGGGGTCAAGACCCATTTTTTGATAGAGAATCGGATCGGGATTTGCAATGATGTGCGCAAGCGTAATCTGACGACCGGGGACAAGCTCCTGGACGATGCGCATTTTATCCTGCATATGCAGATCCTGCGGAAAATTATTCATATTTAGCCTCCAATCTGTACGTGCAGATCGCATACGCTCTTGGCGGCTGCGACCAGCGCTTCCATGCTCTCCTTGTCGGGAGGGAGAATGTCGGGTAAGGTGTAGGTTCTGCCAATACCCGTATATTTATCTGTGCCCAGACGGTGATAGGGGAGAAGGTGAATCTCCTTAACACCGGGCAACGTGCTTGCAAATTTGGCAATGTCGCGGATCTCCGCGGCGGTGGCGTTAAAGGTGGGAACGGTGGGCACGCGCACGGTCATGCTGTGTGCATTCTGTGCGATCCACTTGGCGTTCTCCAAAATCAGCTCGTTGGGTCTGCCCGTGAACTGCTCGTGCTTTGCACTGTCCATGTGCTTGATGTCCATGAGCACGTAATCCACGTGCGGGATGATGCGCTCAATGATCTCGCGTTTGGCAAAGCCTGTGGTCTCGATGGCGGTGGTAAAGCCGTAATCGTGGCAGGCACGCAACAGCGCCTCGGTAAATTCGGGCTGTGCTAAGCATTCTCCGCCCGACAGCGTAATGCCGCCGCCCGAGCGCTGGAAGTACATGCGGTCCTTGGCGATCTCTTCCATCAGGTCTCTGACCGAGATGTCATAGCCGACCGTCTTGGTTTTGCCGCCCTGTTCCATTTGCTGAATTTTGAATTCCTGCGATTCGGGGTTGCAGCACCATTTGCAACGCAGGAAGCAGCCCTTTAAAAATACGATAGTGCGGATACCGGGTCCGTCGTGGACCGAATAACGCTGAATATCAAACACACGACCGACTCTGTCGTAATATTGTTCCATAACGGATCCTTTCAAGAGAATTATCACATTCCGCCTTCGGGCGGAATATTTCACTGCAAAGCTGCCTGCAGCAAAGCAGGCAGCTTTGCAATCCTTTTACCAGCCCTGCTCGGTTCTGTTGATGATATCGTCCTGCAGAGAACGGGAAAGGGTGGTGAAGAGTGCGCTGTAGCCCGCAACACGGACAACCAGCGTCTTATAGTTTTCGGGATGTGCCTGTGCGTCAAGCAGCGTGTCCTTGGAGACAACGTTGTACTGAACGTGCATACCCTTCTGATCAAAGAAGGTGCGCAGGTAAGCCACGAATTTTTCCAGACCGCCCATGCCTGCCAGTGCGGAAGGATGGAACTTCTGGTTAAACAGCGTGCCGTTGGAGGCTGCTGCGTGGTTCAGACGGGATACAGAGTTTGCCGTAGCGGTCGGGCCGAGGATATCTCTGCCGGACGCAGGGCCTACGCCGTCTGCAATGGGGGTGTTGGAAAGTCTGCCGTCAGGCGTTGCACCGGTCTGGTAACCCAGCGGTACGTTTGCGGAAACGGGGTACAGACCTGCCTGGAAGATACCGCCGCGGCAGTTGGTAAACTTGGGCAGAATATCGGTATAGGTCTCGCCGACCTCGCGTGCGAAGGTGTCAACGTCCTCAAGGTCGTTACCGTACTTGGGGAGTGCCATGATCAGCTCGCGGATCTGCTGATAACGTGCTTTCTTGTCAGAGGGGATAAAGGATGCGGTCAGGAAGCTCTGGTAGATCTCGCTGATCTGTGCATTGGTGACGTTTGCGCCACTGAGCACCAGCTGTCTGACAGCTTCAACGGTCAGCTCTTCCGCCTTCTTGGGGATAAAGCCTTCGCCAAAGTTGTTCTCGATTGCTTCCTTATATTCTTCCATAGTTACCTGCTTGGTATCAAAGACCAGCGTCTTGACAGCCAGCAGACCGTCGGTGTTGTTTGCAATACCAAAGCCCTGAGGACCGGTGAAGTTAAATCTTGCGCCGCCCTCCTGGTTGGACTTACCGCGTGCCATACAGTCATCAATCAGGGATGCCTGGAAGGGCAGGGGGCAACGAACGCTGTGCGCATAGTCAACCGCGTTGTCTGCCTGCACCATCATCTTTACAAAGAACTCCTGCTGGGTCTTGTAAGCCTCAAAGAAGTCCTCAAAGCGACCCATCTTGCATACGTCACCGGTCTTGGGACCGATCTGCACGCCCTTATCAACGCCGCCCGAGAATACCATCTCCATAGGACGGCACATGTTAAAGAATGCAGCATCGTGCCAACCGTCGGTATAGTGAGGAACGCAGGGCTCAACGCAGCCGATGATGCAGTAGCGGCGTGCTTCCTTGAGAGAAATGCCGCGATCCATCATAGCGGGGATGATGACCTCGTCGTTATAGAAGGCAGGCACGCCCATACCCTCGCGGGTAACAGCGGCAGCCTTGATCAAAAGATCGTGGGGGGATTTGTTCCATACGCGGATGGAAAGGGAAGGCTGGGGCAGACGCACGTGGCACTGTGCCTCCATGCACATGAAGGACAGCTCGTTGGTGACGTCATAGCCGTTCTCGTCCTGACCGCCAACGATCAGGTTCTGGAACATGCCGTAGCCTGCAAAGCCCTCTGCGGAAGCAGCGTCACGCACCTTGTTCAAATCATTGAACTTGACCCAGATGCAGTCCAGCAGCTCCTGTGCGGACTCCAAGGTTTCGATACCGCGATCGATATCGTACTTGAACCAAGGATACATGTAACGGTCAAAGGTACCGGGGGAGATAGAGTGACCGCTGGATTCCAGCTGCAGGATCTGCTGCACGAACCAGAATGCCTGACAAGCCTCATAGAAGCTTCTTGCGGGCTTACCGGGAACCTGCGAGCAAGCCTCAGCAATGCGCAGCAGCTCCTGCTTGCGCTCACCGGTTGCATCTACAGCCATGTTATAAGCCAGCTCAGCATATCTGTGACCGTAAGTGGTAACAGCCTGTGCGCTCTCAATCACAGCCTCTAAGAAGTGCTTGCGGGACAGGTAATCGCCCTGACCCATATCAAGCTTAGCCATTTCCTGCTCAGCCTGACCGATAATGCCTTCCATACCAAGGGTAATGACCTTTTCGTAATCGACACAAACGTGGCCGATGCCGTTGTAGAAGTAGTTACCAACCGTGAAAATGCCGTGGTTGAGGAAGATATCCAAACAATCCGCGTCCATGTTAGCGGCAGCAAGGTCGCTGACAGTTTTGCCATACCAGTAGGGGTGTACCTTTTCCAGTCTTGCCACGGTTTCGGGCGAGATGTAGAAGGGGTCAGCCTCACGGGTTGCAACCGTCTCGTACTCGGGGCGAAGCCACTCAAAGGAGTACTCGGGGTAGGTCTGGCAGCCACGGGGGGATACCGAGTTTGCACCGACGATCAGCTCGTCGGGACGGATCACGATCGGAATATTTTCAAGAATGTGACGCAGAGCGGCACTTCTTCTCTTGACGATAGGGAGATTTTCCGTATTCTTATAGCTTTCGGTTACCAGCTCAGCGCGGTAAGGCTCGATCTCGGGCAGCTTTGCATAAAGATGCTCGACCAAGCGAGAAATACGGTCGCTTTTAGCGATCTGAAACTTGATTTCTGCCATAATGCGTTATCTCTTTCTTTAGATTTGTTCCCAAAGCTCCTTGTGGGGAGCGGCAATGACGGAGGTGTAAGCCAGCATGCTCTGATCCTTTGCATGTCTTGCGCCTGCCTCAACGGCTGCGGTCACGTCACCCACGTCACCAACGATCAGCACGATACCCTTGCCACCCATACCTCTGGAGGTGCGCAGCTCGTAGATCTCAACCTTCGCGGTCTTGACTGCGATATCCGCTGCCTTGATGGCACTTGCGGCAGAGAAGGTCTCGATAACGCCAAGGCTGCCCGACTTGGGAGCTGCCTGTGTACCGAACATAGCGGCAACAACAGCGGGATCAATGCGACCCATTACGCTGGAGTCGATCAGCTTCTGGTCAAATCTGCCCGTAACGTGCTCGATAGCAGCAGTAACGTCTGCAATCGCACCCGTGAGAATGATCTCAAACTTACCGGGGCAGGCTGCGTGTGCGGAGATCAGCTGTACGCCTGCGCTCTTGAGCGCTGCGTCGGTAGCTTCAACGCCCTGTGCAATGCTTTTCAGTTCAATAATTCCAATAGCTTGATACATATCTATACCTACTTACTTTAGATTCATGCTTCGATGATGATCTTGTTCTCGTCCACAAAGGTGATCGAGCCTGTGATCGATGCGTACTGGGGAACCGACAGACCGGGACCTGCGGTTGCGATCATGTCACCAACCGAGACCTTGTCGCCAACTGCCACGCAGGGCACGGAGGGAACACCGATGTGCTGTCGCATACGGATCTCAACCTTTTCAGCGGTCAGATCCTTGGGAATATAGGTGGGATGCTTGTCAAACTTGGCAACGCCCAGCACCTCTTTCCACTTCTGGGAAACCAGCATGCAGCTGTCGCGGTTGTCTGCGGGATAGAATTCCTGACCGGGAGCGGCTACGTACTTCATACCCTTCTGGGCAAGGATCTTCTTGTACTCCTTGATCACCATCATAGGCGAGATGCCCTGGCAGCAGGAGAACGTGCCGCAGATGTCGCAGCTGCAGCAAAGGCTTGCAGTGCGGATCAGCTCGGGTGTTTCCTGCGCGGGATACAATCCTGCACGGATCAGCTTATGAGGCTCGAGGGGATAGCCCAGCAAGTGTCTTGGGCAAAGATCGGTACAGCGTGTGCAAGAGCAGCAGGTGGATGCTGCCAGGCGCAGATTCTGCTCCACGGTGCGCTGCTTTTGTACAACGGCAGGAATGTTGTCCGGCACGATCAGCAGAGCCTTGGTGGTCTTTACAACAACGTCCGAGGCGGGGTTCTTGATAATACCCATCGAAGGACCGCCGTCAAACATGACGTAATTCTTGGGAACTGTAACGTTTACAGCCTTAAGTACGTCCGAGATACGCATACCTACGGGTACCTTGACCGTGTAAGCCTGAGGAATATCACCGCCAATGGTCAGCCACTTGGTGATAACAGGCATATTTTCATGTACGGCATTGCGGATGTTGAATACCGTCTCGCCGTTATAAACGATCACGCCCTGAGAGATAGGCAGGTTACCGGGCTTGATCAGTCTGCCGGTGACCTGATAGATCAGATTGATCTCATCACCCATGGGGTAGATGTTGGGCACGGTCTTGACGTGGATACCGGGAGCAAGCTCTTGGTTATCCGCAAGGCCCAAGGTCATAGCGCGGTATGCCTTGATTGCAAGCACCGCACGCTTGATATTGGTGTGTTCCATGACCAGCTGCGCACCCTGCACGATCTCGGGCAGCTTTTCGCGCACCAGCTCGTAGTCTGTATACATCAGCGGCTCGCACTCAATGCAGTTGATAACCAGCAGGTCAGCCCCATCGGTCAGCTTACCGTAAGAGGGGAAGCCCGCACCGCCTGCGCCAACGACGCCGCACTTTTGCAGTATGGATTTTAATTTTAATTCGGGCATAGTCTTAATTCCTTATGTGAGATGAGGGTATGCCGACGTTTTATGTAGCTTAGTCGGCGGGCTTATCGATAACGCCAACGATCACGGCGTCCACGGGAGCGTACTCGCAACCAACTGCAACGCGTGCGCTGCTGCCGGTTACGACCAGAACATCCTCGCCAATACCTGCGCTGATGGTCTTGTCCACTGCAACCATGAACTTATCGGTCAGCGTTTCCTTTTCAATGATCTGCACCTCCAAAAACTTGAAGCCGCGCAGAGAATCAAACTTGTTGGTGGAAACGATGGTTCCAACCACTTTACCTTTAACCATAAATCCTCCATGCCGCCAATGGCGGCTCAAATAGTTTTGAAACTTCACCGTGGAGCTTTGCTCCAAAAATGGGTCGCGACCCATTTTTAGGTGAGGTTTAAGCGTGAATATCAGACCAATCGGATAGGTAGCGTGAACTTTCACGCTATTCCTCCAGAACCTATCTTCACTTAACTACGGTAACCGTGTAGCCGTTCTTGTAGCCGACTGCGTTTGCATCGTCGGTATCTACGTGCATCTCAAGCGCAAAATTCTCGTGTACGCGTACCTGCACGCCGTACCATCTGGTCTTTCTGGTACCCTGCAGTGCGTCAACGTCAATGTAATCGCCATCCTTAACACCGTACTTGACAGCGTCGCTGGTGTGCATGTGGATGTGGCGGTTTGCAATGATGCAGCCTTCCTTGAGCGTAACAACGCCCTTAGGACCGATGATGGTGACAGGGGCAGAGCCTGCAATATCACCCGATTCACGAACGGGGGGCTTTACCTTAAGTACAAAGGAATCAGTCAGCGAAATTTCTACCTGGCTGGCCTTACGCACAGGACCCAGAACGCGTACGTTCTCAATGGGACGCATGGAAGGACCGATCAGGGTCAGCGTTTCCTTACAAGCGTACTGGCCGGGCTGGGAGAGATCCTTGATGGGGGTCAGCTCGTAGCCTGCGCCGAACAGGGTCTCAAGATCCTGCTTGCTCAGGTGAATGTGTCTGTTGGAGATGCCTACGGGAATGCCTGCGTCCGCAGCGGCGCTTGCATCCATCTCGGAGATCACCTTCTTGACAATTGCAGCGATGTCGTTAGTGTTGATTGCCATAACTGTTCCTCTTTCTTATCCTTGAATTCCGCCCGAGAGCGGTCACATATTTACACATATCGGTGCATTTTGCGCAAATGCACTCATACGCGCAAATATAGTTGGGGTCTCGGAAGGGCGAAAATCGCCCTTCCGAGGACTGCCTTAAAAGGGACTAATTTTGAATTAGCCGATCTTGGGCAGCAGCTTCTCAACGTCAGCGTGGGGTCTGGGAATAACGTGGGTTGCAACAACCTCGCCAAGACGGCAAGCAGCTGCACCGCCTGCCTCAACAGCAGCCTTAACAGCGCCAACGTCGCCACGAACCATAACGCTTACCAAACCGGAACCGATCTTCTCAGAGCCGATCAGAACAACGTTTGCAGCCTTTACCATTGCATCAGCTGCCTCAATTGCAGCTACCAGACCTCTGGTTTCAACCATACCAAGAGCTTCCATTTTAAAATCCTCC
>JAZOLE010000156.1:0-4824 GCA_045652835.1 Eubacteriales bacterium
AGGAAAGCAGCCCATCACGGCCTTGTCTGCGGTACACACGCAGGGCTGAGGCCAATCCGTGCCCGACGCAAATTTTGGCATACAGACCAATCTCCACGCCCTCTCTGGCTGGATCATAGCTCTGCACTGCACTGCAAAATACCACGCTTGCCTCCTGACGCAGATCCTCAAGATCCGCCTCGCTCATGCCGGATGCGGCATATTTGTTCACCATGGATTGCAGCATGGGCGCATAACGCTCCAGCAACAGCGCATACGCTTGCTGATCCCCTGCGCGCGCGGCGCAGAGCAGATCACCAAGATCCGCGTCCTGTTGTATTTTCGGGTAGGAATTGCTCATGCTTTCACCGCCATAGTTAGAGTGGTACTTATACCATTATATCATAAAAAAAACCTTTGTCAAGAGATATTTTTGTCGAATTATCACATCAGATACAAAATTTCGCGTGATTTTTATAAATATTGCACAACAAAGAAAGCCCCCGTTTGAGCATTGTGCAATGCTCGCGGGAGCTTTTTTGTGACATTTGTCATTTTTCGGTCAAAACTTTGTAACAAATTACAATTTATCCACTCGATCTAAAGCGTAAAATCCTTACGGGAAAAGGTAATTTACGTTGCCTGCGACCAATGCGGTCACGCCCTTGTAGATATTTTCGGGATTTTCATGGAAGCTACCTGCCATTGTCTCGGCACGCAGTCTGCTGTCCACCTTGAGCGTGATTGCCCTAATCACCTCTTCCTTCTCGTACATCTTGCATTCAAGGTCATAGGTCTTATCGGGGTTCTGCACAATGTTGGTGGAAATGCGCACGCCGCGGCGTCTGAAATCCAGATAACGCAAAGCGCAGCGCAGACTCTGATCCAGGATGCTGGGCAAAAGGTCGCTTTTCAGCTCCTCTGCTACGCATCTGCCCTTATAGGTCACTGCGTACAAATCATCCCCTGCATCGTTTTGTCCGACGCAGACGATCAGGTCGTTATCCAGCATTTCGTAAAAGGATTCCGCAAAATCTAAATACATGACGTAATCGTTTTGCATGGTTACGTCGTTAATGGTTGCAAAGTTCATGGGATATCCGATATTCGCCATCAGGTACAGCACGAATATCTTAACGTTTTTCTTATCTCCGATCGGTGAAGCCATTCTCATCCCTCCTCTTTACTGTGATTATACCAAAAAAATTGTAAATTATCAACCCCCTTTCTTGCAATTCTCGAAAATTTGTGATATGATATAGAGTGATATATTATTAGCACTCAAACTTTGGAGGAATTTTCTCATGATCAAAGTAGCATTATTAGGCTTTGGCGTGGTTGGCAGCGGCTGTGCCGAGGTTTTAACGCAAAACAAGGACCTGATCCGCGCAAAGGTCGGTGACGAGGTTGAGATCAAGTATATTCTCGATCTGCGCGATTTCCCCGACAGCCCTTTTGCGGACCGTGTCGTACACGATTTTAATATCATCGTAAACGATCCCGAAGTAGCCATCGTTGCAGAAATGATGGGCGGCTCACATCCTGCTTACGAGTTTTCCAAGGCTTGCCTTCAGGCAGGTAAGAGCGTGGTAACCTCCAACAAAGAGGTAGTTGCCAACTTTGGCACAGAGCTTTTGGCACTTGCAGAGGAAAACGGTGTGTCGTATCTGTTTGAAGCAAGCGTAGGCGGCGGCATTCCCGTGCTGCGCTCGATCTACGTGGACCTTGCTTCCAACCGCATCAGCGCGGTCAACGGCATTCTCAACGGCACCACCAACTATATTCTGACAAGCATGAAGCAATACGGCACCAGCTTTGCGGATGCGCTCAAAAAAGCGCAGGAGCTGGGATATGCAGAGGCAAATCCCGCTGCCGACGTTGAAGGTCTGGACGCTGCACGCAAGACCGCCATTTTGTGCGGACTTTGCTTTGGCAAGCTGGTATCCCCTGCCGACATTCACACCGAGGGCATTACCGCCATTTCGGGCGCAGACGTATCCGATGCGGCAAAGATGGGGTATGCTATCAAGCTGATCGGTCATGCGGACATCAAGGACGGCAAGATCACGGCTTTGGTCAGCCCCCGTCTGGTACCCATGAGCAATCCCCTTTCGGGCATTTCGGACGTATTTAACGGTGTACTGCTCAAGGGCGACATGGTTGGTGAGGTCATGTTCTACGGCCCCGGCGCAGGCAAGCTGCCTACCGCAAGTGCGGTTGTGGGTGACATCATTGACGTAGCCTCCTGCCTTGGCGGCACAGTCAAGCGTCCATATTTCACCGATGCCACCGCAGCAGATGTAGCCGACTTCGGGGACTACACCTGTGCGCGTTATTTCAGATTTGGCAATACCCTTGCCGAGGTAAACGATGTGCTGGGCGATCGCGTGCAGCATCTGCTTGCCGAGGACGGTTACGTTTCGGTCATTACCACCGAAATGAGTGAGCGCGAGGCTGTCGCTCTTGCGGCGGACAAGCTGTGCGTGCTCTCCGCTATGCGCGTTTTATGATGAAGAAAAGAAGTTCTTACAAAAGCGGCGGCTTCGGCTATATCGTCATAGGCACGTTGGCTGTCATTGCAGCGCTGTTCTGCATTTTGGTACTGACGGGCAGCCTTGCTCCCATAGTACTGCGTATACACGCAGGCGACGCCCCTGCCATGATGACCATGCCGCTGTTTGCATATTGCGTGTTTGCCGATTTTATTTTGCTTGAGGTTGCATTCCTGATCTTCCAGCCGGGCATAAAAAAGTTTGCCGATGACGAGCAGCCCATCCCCGGGCAAAAGAAAAAGATGCCCTTGCGCTATATCGTGGGCATTGTTTGCTGTGTGCTGCTGCTTTGCAGCATTCTGATCGCTCCCAACGTTTGCAACGTCATGACCGAGCAAGGCGTGGACACCTACGTGTTTTTCAAGACGGGCTCGTATGCATGGTCGGACATTCCGCTCTACGAGCTGACATTCTCGCAGGAGAACGGACTTGAGCTGTATCTCTATTTCGCCAAGGATGACAAGATCCCCATGTTCGGCGCGGTCAATTCCTTCAATTCCGCGTTCACCGAAAAATATGGCAGCATCTACGGATTTGCATGTCACTTAAAGGAGCAGGCGATCGAGCAAGAATGGAATTTCAAGGTAGTCAATCCCGATGCCATTTCGTCCTATTTCAAGGACTCGGCATATTGGGAGTATATTGAGAAGCTGATACAATAAGGAGATATTACAATGCAGTATCTGCCCCTTGTCAATATCAAGATGGGAACTGCGTCACATCCGCGCAGGTCATACGGCAATACCCTGCCCTTGACGCAGCTCCCCTTTGGCATGGCATCATTTTGCCTGCAGACCGAGATCACACGGGCATGGTTTTACCATCCCGAGCACGAATTTGCCGAGGGAGTGCGCCTGACGCATCAGTTCAGCCCTTGGATTGGTGACTTTGGCGCATTTTTGTTTATGCCCCAAAATGACTGCGTTTCCGCAACCGGTGCGGGAGCTTGGTCGGGCATTCGCAAACAGGAATGCATCGAATCCCCACATTACCTGCGTACGCATTTTATGCGCTCCAACTGCACCTTGGAGCTGACGCCCACCGAGCGAGGCGGTGCTTTGCGCCTGACCTTTGGTGATAAACGCCCCTCCTATCTTTCCCTTTTGCCCGTGCTTGGCAATTACACCTATCGCTTTGATGCCGAGAAAGCCACGCTTTACGGCTGCACCGATGGGCACGCGCAGGGGGATTGCAAGGATTTTCACGCCTATATTGCCGTGCGTTTTCTGCATGGCTGCGCTGATGCTGCACGCACCTACACACAAGGAGAGGGCGGCTCTGCCTGCATACACGTAGCGCTTACGGGCGGCGTATGCGAGGCGCGCATCGGCATTTCCTATATCAGCGAGCAAATGGCTGAGGCGGCAATCGACCGCGAGTGCGGTGCGCACTCGTTTGACCGGCTGACTAAGCTTGCGCAGGACAACTGGGAGCAAAAGCTTTCAAGAATTGAGATCGAAGCACAAAACGATGCGCAGCTGCGCACGTTTTACTCCTGCTTGTACCGCGTATTCCTCTTTCCTCGCAAGGCTTACGAGCTTGCTGAGGACGGACGCGCCCTGCATTACGTGCCGCGCGACGGCAGCGTCAAGGATGGCGTGAGATACACCGACAATTGCTTTTGGGATACCTATCGCACCGAGTTCCCCTTGCTCTCGCTGATCGCGAAAGAGGAATACGCAGAGATTCTTGCGGGCTTGGTGACAGACTATACCGACGGCGGCTGGCTGCCCCGCTGCACCTCGATGGGTGAGGTGGGATGTATGCCCAGTACCTTAATTGACGCAGTAATTGCCGAGGCGGCTGCCGAGGGCATCGGCTCGCGCGAGGTGCTGGAAAATGCACTTCAGGGCATGCTCTATCACGCAAATAACGAGGCGGAAGACGCAAGATACGGGCGCAACGGCGCGCTTGCTTATCTGGAATACGGCTACGTACCGCGCGAGCAGCACCGCGAATCGGTCAATCTGACACAGGATTTTGCTTACGGTGACTGGTGTATCGCCCGTGTAGCAGAGGTGCTTGGCAAGACCGAGCTGGTCGAGGAATACGACAAGCGATCCGAATATTATAAGAATCTGTTTGACCCCGTAAGCGGCTTTATGGGCGGCAAGGATGTGGACGGCACCATGGCAGCGGAGTTTGACCCCTGCACGTGGGGCGGTGAGTATACCGAGGGATCTGCTTGGCAAAACTCGTTTGCAGTGCCCCATGACGTACACGGGCTTGCAGCACTTTACGGAGGCAAGGATGCGCTGATCCAAAAGCTGGTCGAGCTGTTTGCCACACCGCC
>JAZOLE010000157.1:0-25796 GCA_045652835.1 Eubacteriales bacterium
TACGATGCTGCCGCTAAAAAGGTAGGCGGTGTGAGCGCACACGTGGGAAAATGCTTCTTTGAGATCAGACGCGCATACCCCGAGATCGAGCTGTACGATCCCGACCTCTCGCACCCCTCTTACGGGGGCAGCTGCGTGGCGGCGCTGACTATTTATAAAAAGCTGGTCGGTACGCTGCCGACCCACACCGCTTCGCTTAAGATGGACGCATCTGAAGTTGCCCACGCATGCGAGGTCATTGACAGGGTGGTCTGATATGCTGCTTTACATCATTCGCCACGGGGATCCCGACTACGCCACCGACACGCTGACCGAGCGTGGGTGGGCGCAGGCAGAGGCGGTAGGAAAACGGCTTGCCGCGTCCGGGATCGATCGCGTGTTTTGCTCGCCCATGGGCAGGGCAAAGCAGACCGCCGAGCCGACTTGTCGGCTGTTGGGTCTTGACTATACCATTGAAGAGTGGTCGCACGAGATTGGGGATGAGCATAGACTGACGCCCTATCCCGACGGTACGCTCAAATCGGTCTCGCTTGTGGATCGCGTGCATCTGCGTCGAGATGGTGCGATCGATCTTGACTACGAGCATGCCTTTGACTGTCCCGGCTTTTCCGAGTCGGGTATGCAGGATGCGCTGGAGACCATCAGCGCGGGTGGCAGGGATTTTCTATCTCGCCTTGGCTACGTGGAACAGGACGGCGTGTATCGCATCGTCGAGCCAAGCGAGGACAAGGTTGCCCTGTTCTGCCATGCAGGGCTTGGCAGGATTTTGATTGCCTATCTTTTGCACATTCCGCTGCATCTGATGTGGGCGGGCTTTCACTACAACCACACGGGCGTGACCGTGATCGAATTCAAAAACCAAAAAACGGGCTTTACCGTACCGCGCATGCTTTGCTACTCGGACACGTCTCATCTGTACGCGCACGGACCCGATATGCGCTATTGCGGCAGATTTGATATTTAAGGAGAACAAAGCATGAAAAGAATCGTTACCCTGTTCGGGGCGCTGCTCTTGATTTTCGCGCTGCTTTGCAGCTGTGACGTGACGTCCGGTGGCGGCGAGGAGATCAGCAGCCTGCTTGGCACCGAGGAGTTGACCGAGCAGCTGACTACGCATGCACCCGAAACCGAGGCTCCCACCGATACAACCGTTGATACAACCGTCGGTACGACCACCGAAGAGGTGACTACAGAGCCGGTCGAGGACACAACACAAGAAACTACCGAAGAAACAACGGAGGAGATCACCGAGCAGCCTACCGAGGAAACAACGCAAGCACCGAGCGAGCCGCCCGAGGATCCTTACGTGAACATGTCTGCTGCCGAGTTCTATAGCGACTACGAGCCTGCAGACGATTATTGGGACGCTTACTGGCGTACCCAGCACGGCTTTATGTCCGGCTCTATCGAAGCGCAGGATCAAAAGCCTACCATTGCCGAGCAGCAGCCCATGGAGGATGGCATGTTGGTGCGTAACACGCACGCTTCCTTCTCTGCTGACGGAAATACCTACTACATCGTGGACTACAACGGTCAGGTGGTAGGTCAGGTATTCCGCGGTGCGGCGTACGTGACCTTGGAGGAGGTTGCGGCATACGTATTTGCCTTTGGTGACATTCCTGCCAACTACACCTCGTCCAAAAAGACCGATCCCGATAACAGCATCTGGGGCGAGTATCTGCGCGTCAATCACACGCAGTTCTCGGGTAGCACCACTAAGTACCCCTATGAGCCTGAGCTGCCCGATATCAGCGGCTGCGGCGGTAGCCTGCAGTATTATGAGATCGACATCGGCACGACGGGCACGGATTGTGACCCCAAGTACCGCCCCGAGCTGTACAACGATGGTCACAGCATCGTGCGCGGTGCGGCACGTATCGTGTATGCGCGCTTTGATGCAAATTATGACCAGATCATTGATATCAACGAGCGTTACGTGTTCTATACCTATAACCATTACAACGATTTCCAGGAATACCTGAACTACTACGGCGGTTGGGGTGAGATTTTTGGCAACATTACGGGTGGTGGTAAGATCTCCAGCAAGTATGACTACAATCCCACGCCCTACGTGCCCGTTGTGCGTCGCGATCTGGTGACAGGGGAGGCTGCACCCACAGCGCGTATTGTGGTGTATTACTACGTACCCAAGTTTGCGCTGGACGCAGCGTAAGGAGGACTTTTGATGAAGCATGAGCCTTTTGCCATACAAGTGCCCAAGTCCCGCGTATGCGTACTGATGGTGCACGGATTTTTGGGCAGCCCACATCATTTTGATATGCTGCTGCCCTATATCCCTGCCGATTGGTCGGTGTACAGCATCCAATTGGACGGACACGGTGGCACATTGCGCGACTTTCGGGGAACAAGCCGCGAAAAATGGGAAGCGCAGGTTGCGCGCGAGGTTGCACGCGTGTGTGATGCGTATGACCGCGTGGTGATCGTGGCGCACTCCATGGGCTGCATGCTGACCGCAAACGCCATAGTGGCGCAAGGGTATGAGAAAAAGATTGCAGGCATGCTTTTTCTGGGAGCGGCGCTGTACCCCAAATGTGATCTGCCTATCGTACACACCGCGTACCGTATGATCAATTTTGAAACAGAGGTTAACGATCCCCGTACGGCTGCGGCTCGTGCGTGCTGCGGTGTTTACGTGTACAAAATACGTTTGTGGGAGCTGTTTGCAAGCATTCCTCGCTTTCTTGATCTGTTTGCGATATCGAGATATACGCGCAGGCGTATTGCCGGGTACGATCTGCCCATGATCGCACTGCAATCCTATAAGGATGAAGTGGTGGGGCGCAGATCGATCAAGCCGTTTTTGGCAAATCCGCGTGCACGGGGAGAGTTTTTGCAGGACTCCATGCATTTTTACTATCCGTCGGATGATGAGAAGCGTATTTGCGAAACCTTTGCCGAAATTGTGGCAGAGGTGTGTGAAAAAGTGTAAAAAGTGTCGCTTGACGATTGACAAAGCGCAAAGATTTTAGTATAATAAAATACGATGAGCGGTGCGCGACGCATCGCGGAAAAGAGAGGATAAATTATGTACCGTATCGGAATTGACCTTGGCGGAACCAATATCGCCGCAGGAATCGTTGACAGTGAATATCATATCGTGCACAAGGCAAGCGTCCCTACCGAGGCGCAGCGTCCTGCAGAGCAGATCGCTGCAAGCATCGCATCCCTTTGCCATAAGATCTGCGCGGAGTTTGGCATCGGCGTAGAGGACATTGATGCAGTGGGTATTGCATCTCCCGGTATCTGTAATCACGATACGGGCGTGGTGGAATACGCAAACAATCTGCCTTTCCATAAGTTCGCGATCTGCGATCTGATCAAGAAGGATTTTCCCGCTAAGGCATTTTACATTGAAAACGACGCCAATGCAGCTGCTTGGGGCGAGGCAATCGCCGGTGCTGCAAAGGGTAGCTCCAATTCGGTTATGATCACGCTGGGCACGGGCGTTGGAGGCGGAATCATCATTGATAACAAGGTTTACTCCGGCTTTAACTACGCAGGTGCAGAGCTTGGTCATATCGTCATCGTTAAGGACGGTGTTCCTTGCTCCTGCGGCAGAAAGGGCTGCTGGGAGGCATACAGCTCTGCAACCGCGCTGATCCGCATGACCCGTGAGAAGATCGAGGAATGTGAGCAGAGCGGCAGAGCAACGCTGATGAGCGAGATGGCAGCTGCAAAGGGTAAGGTTTCCGGCAGAACCGCATTTGACGCGCTGCGCGCAGGGGATGCGGCTGCAAAGGAAGTTGTGGATTCCTACATCGACTACCTCGCTTGCGGTCTTGGTAACGTCATCAACATCTTCCAGCCCGAGGTACTCTCTCTGGGCGGCGGTGTTTCGGGTGAGGGCCAGTACCTCCTTGATATGCTGATTCCCAAGGTAAGAAGTGAGCAGTACGGTGGCGGTCTTGTCAAGCTGACCGATATCCGTATCGCACAGCTGGGCAACGACGCAGGCATCGTAGGTGCTGCGGTTCTGGGACTGTAAGATGAAAAGCAAAAAGAGCTCCGAAGTCGGAGCTCTTTTTTTTGCCTTATTACTTAACAAACGGTTAAATAATAAACAACAATGCGTTATACGATCTGGAAAATGTAGAATTTTAGGTAATCCGTCTCGGGAACGTTCCACAAAATCGGGTGGTCGGGAGACTGCTGACGTGCCTCGATCTGGCGCAAGGAAACCCCTGCGTCCTCTGCGGCGTTGTGCAGCATTTGCTTGAAATAGGTGTCGGTCATAAAGTGCGAGCAGGAGCAGGTGGCAAGATAACCGCCTCTGGGCAGCAGCTTCATGGCCTTGGAATTGATCTCACGGTAGCCTCTGATCGCGTTCTTGAGCGTGTCGCGGCTCTTGGTGAAGGCGGGCGGATCGAGAATGATGAAATCGTAATCACAGGGCACAACCTTGTTTGCCATGTCGGTCAGCAGCTCAAAAACGTCGGTGCAAACAAAGTCCATTCTGTCTTCAAGACCGTTATTTTGGGCGTTTTTACGCGCCATGTTGATGGCTTCCTGCGAAATATCCACGGCAGTGACGTGCGCAGCCCCTGCTTTTGCGGCATTGAGTGCAAAGGAGCCAGTGTGGGTAAAGCAATCCAGCACGCGCTTTCCTCTTGCGACAGCATGAATGGAGGCACGATTGTACTTTTGGTCAAGGAAAAAGCCTGTTTTCTGTCCGTTGATCACGTCTACGCTGTAGGTAATGCCGTTTTCAACGATGCTTGTAAGACCCGAGGCGTCCTGCTCGGGGCAAAGACCCTCGAACCAGCCTGTGTATTCCTCCATGCCTTCTTTTGCGCGGATGGCAACGTCGTTTCGCTCATAAACACCGTCGATCTTCTCGCCCATGCTGCGCAGGATGTCAACAAGATCGGGGATCAGCGTGCCCTTGATGCGCTCGATGCCTAACGAAAGTGCTTGCACTACAAGGAGATTGTCAAATCTGTCCACGGTCAGCCCGGGGAAGGAGTCTGCCTCGCCAAAGATCAGGCGGCAGCACTTGAAATCATCGCCCTGCATAACGCTTTTGCGGTAAGAAATCGCGTATTCCAAGCGTCTTTGCCAGAATTTGCGGTCAAAGGTATCGTTGGCGTTGCGCGAGAGAATGCGCACGCGAATCTTGGATGCGCTGTTATAAAAGCCTGCGCCAAGGTAGCGGCCCTTAGCGGAGTAAACGTATACGATATCGCCGTCATTGGCGGGGCGGTCGATGGCGATCACCTCGTCTGCAAATACCCAAACGTGGCCGCCGCGCAGCATTTTCTCGCCTTTTTCGGTGACTGTGATTTTAGTCAGTTCTGAGAGCATAAAAACCTCCGTAATTGTACTGAGAACAGTATAACACAAAGCCGCAGAATATGCAATAGGTGGAGCAAAAATAGGTTTGATCCGGCGCACGGACGCGAATTTTGAATCCGAATCGCCAAGTAAAATAAAAGGGAATAAATGGGAATATTACAAGAAAAAAGGAAACATAGTGCGAAAAAACGGGAGAATAAAGGGGTGGAGCAGGGATACGGCGTGAAATTTGTGCAAAATGTCAAGATGTAAAAAAACGATGGTCAAAATTGTGCAACACTTACAAATATAAAAGTTAAAAAATGCATAAAAAATGAATAAACAAGTTTTTTGAAAGGGTAAATAAAATTTACAATCGCTCGCGCTACGACTGAAAAATCAGAGAAATGTGCACAAAAACGGGCGACAATATGAGTCAGAACAGCGGAAATTAGTGAAAATTGAGTAAATTAAATTTACAAACGGCGAAATGCAATGTTATGCAGCGGCTTTTGTATTCTTGAAAAAAACAAAAATATGAATGTGTGAATAAACGGTGAACGGTCATTTTGCCCCCAAAACGTGCCTGCAGGCACCAATCAGGCTGTGCATGCCGCTTGACAGAAAAGTCACTTTGATATATAATAAGCGCATCAATATTAGGGCATTTGCGGACCGTTCCGGGTTGCTTGCAATGGCCTTATTTTTGACCGCTGATATATTTGATGAAGATTTATCGGCGTGAAAATCTAAAACGGCGGCGACTGCCGCCGAAGACAATTGCATAGCAATAATGCTGATGCCACGGGCTGTTTGCAAGAGGATTTTATGCGTTTGCGCGCGTATTTCTTCTGCGGATAAGTCGGGAGTGAAACTTAGTCGCTCCGAACGGATGCTTGGTCAGTTCCCATGCGCGCGCGTGATGACGCCACGTCACGCAAAAGCAGGGAGATGCAAGGCAATTTCCGCGCAAGCGGAGTCCCGCGAGTGCGGATTCTGCCCGCAGTGCATGGTATTATTGGCAAGCACCGTACCCCTAATGTGAGCCGACTTCTCATATCGGCAACTCACAGAAAATCTTGGTAGGAGGAAATTTTATGGGAAAAGCGAAATTTATTAAGCTTCTGTCTTTGATTTTGGCTTTGACCTTCCTGGTTGGTGGCGGAACCGTAGCAACTTTTGCTGCGGAAAATGATCAGGAAACGGCTACGTCTGAGGAAACGAAGGACGCTTTGGCTGAGATCAAAGAGCTTTTGAACGCAATTTCGTATGGTGAATACTCTGCAAAGTATTCGGGCGAGGGCTATCACAGAGCCACGCAGACCATTACGATCGACGCGCTCACCGACTATATCGCATCTGAACAGGATGCGGCTGCCGGTGACATTCGTCCCGCGGACAAGGACAAGGACGGCGTAGCCGAGGGCTTGTTTACGTCTTCCGAGGGCGAAGTCTCTTGGTTAGTCAACATTCCCGACAGCGCAAAGTACGCGATCAAGATCGAGTACTATCCCGTTGTTGGTAAGGCTGCTGCCATCGAGCGCGTTTTCAAGATCAATGATAAGGTGCCTTTTGGTGAGGCGCGTTATCTGACACTCACCAAAAACTGGAGCAGCGAGTACCAGCTGGGTCTGTATCAGGTAGGCTCTCTGGATAGCGTTTCCGGCAAGGTTGAGGAAATGAGCGAGAATGATCTTCCCGATGACGTTAAGAGTGAGCTGGCTGCATTCAGAGCTGAGGCTGAGGCTGTTGGCCTGAAGACCGGTTACGCCATCAAGGAAGAAATCAAGCAGAACATCTTCGGCAAGAACAAGACCGAGTACAACGTGTACGCAACGGTTGAGTTCCCCGAGGTTTGGACGGTGGCTAACACCGAGTTTGTTGACTCTCATCAGATCCGTTTCTTCAGAAACGACATTGAGAACAACGAGCTGCGTCCTACTGCTGTGCAGACTCCCGAGTGGATCGAGTACAGCCTGCGTGATTCCTCCGGTTACTACACCGGTGAGTACGAGTTCTACCTGGAAGCAGGCGAGAACAAGCTGACCATTCAGGGCCAGAACGAGCCCATGGTCATCAAGTCCATTACGCTGTATCCTGCAGAGGACGTTGTTTCCTATGAGGATTACATTGCAGACCTGACCTCTAAGCTTGGCAGCCTGACTGCAGGTAAGGACGAGATCAAGCTGGAAGCAGAGCACATGCAGAACATGTCCTCCAAGACCATTTATGCAATTGAGGACAGAACCAGTGCTGTGACCTCTCCTGCCGACACCACCCGCGTTATGCTGAACACCGTGGGCGGCGAAAAGTGGCAGACCGCAGGTCAGTGGGTTGAATTCACCTTCACCACCACCGAGAACGGCGCGGGTATGTACGATATCGTAACCCGCTTCAGACAGAAGGTGCTTGACGGTATGTTCGTCTGCCGTTCGTTGCAGCTGTACAGCCAGGGCCTTGAGGCAGGCACTGCAGGCTACTACAACGGCTCTCCCTTCGTAGAGGCAGAAAAGCTTCAGTATAACTATGACTCCAACTGGCAGACCACCAAGCTTGCATCCGACGAGATCGATGCAAACGGTAACACCAAGGAGTATGCAGTATATCTGGCAGCAAATACCACCTATACTCTCAGACTGGAAGTAACTCTGGGTACCATGGGCGATATCGTCCGTGAGGTCGAGGATATCCTTGCGATCGTCAACGATGACTACCTGAAGATCATTCAGCTGACCGGTACTACCCCCGACGAGTACAGCGATTACAGCTTCTCTCGCGTTATGCCCGATGTACTGGTAGACATGGTTGTCCAGTCCCGTAGACTTGACAACGATAATCCCGAAAAGTACGGCGTGTCGATCGCCGAGCGTCTGACCAACATGGCAGGCCAGAAGTCCTCTAACGTAGGTACTCTGCAGAAGGTTGCAAAGCTGCTGCACGATATGGGTACTGATGAGGATGAAATCGCAAAGAACCTGGAAAGCTTGAAGAGCTATATCGGTACGCTGGGTACCTTCCTGTCCAGTGCAAAGACACAGCCGCTTGAAATTGACTACCTTGTCATCCGCGGCAGTGAGGCATATGGCGCAAATGCTTCCGATTATAACTATAAGGTAAAGGCAAACCCGAACGTATTCCAGGCTGCATGGCACGAGATCAAGTCCTTCATCATGTCCTTCTTCCGTGACTACAACTCCATGGGTTCCATGGCTGTAGTTGGCGAAGAGGAAGCACTTGAGGTTTGGCTGGCTTCCGGTCGTGACCAGTCTCAGGTTATCAGAAACCTTATAAACAATGAATTCAGCCCTTACACGGGTGTGAATGAGAAGGGTGAGTACATTGGCGGTACTGCGGTTGACCTAAAGCTGGTCGCAGGCGGTACGCTGCTGCCCTCCATTCTTGCGGGCCAGGGTCCTGACGTATATCTTGCTCTTGGTCAGGGTGACGTAATTAACTACGCAATCCGTTCCGCACTGCTTCCCGTAGACGAAATCGCGAATACGGTTGGTGAGCAGAAGGTAGCTAACGGTTATCTTGCAGAAAACACCGAGTGGGCTGATACCATCAGCAACTTCAACGACGCTGCAATGCTGGTGCTTGGCGTGGAAAACCCCGACGGTGATGTGCACTACTACGGTCTGCCCGAGGCTCAGGGCTTTGCAATGATGTTCGTCCGTACCGACGTACTTGCTAAGAACGATATCCCCGTACCCGAGACTTGGGATGATATCCTGGCAGCAATCCCCGACCTGCAGGCAAAGAACATGATGATCGGTCTTTCCACCGACTACAGCGTGTTCCTGTATCAGGACAACGGTGATTTGTACGCCGATGGCGGTATGAGAATCAACCTGGACTCCAAGAAGGGTCTGACCGCATTCGAAAAGATGTGTAACATGTTTACACAGTATAACTTCCCCTACACCTACGACGCAGCTAACCGTTTCAGAACCGGTGAAATGCCTATTCTGATCGCAGACTACGTTGGTATGTACAACCAGCTCAAGGTATTCGCAACCGAAATTGAGGGTCTGTGGGAATTCCGTCCCATGCCCGGTACGCTGTACGTTGACGAAAACGGCGAGACCAAGGTTAACAACCAGACTGTATCGTCGGTCAATGCAAGCGTTATCGTAAAGGGCTGCAGCAACGAGACCGGCGCATGGAACTACATCAGATGGTTCACCGGTGCAGATTGCCAGCAGGAATACTCCAACGAAATGGTTGCAATCATCGGTCCTGCAGCGAAGTACAACACTGCAAACAGAAAGGCACTCGAGGAGCTGCCTTGGACCACCGCAGAGCTCAAGCAGATCCAGGCTCAGTTCGAAAACCTGGCATCCGTTCCCAACTACCCCGGTTCCTACATTCTGGGCCGTTACACCCAGTTCGCATTCCTGTCTGCATACAACGACAATGCTAACCCCTCCGAGTCGTTGATGAGTTACATCACTACCATTAATAAAGAGATCACCAGAAAGCGTAAGGAATTCGGTCTGGAAACTCTTGAGGTAGACGAGACGCTGGCTTCCAAGCGTATGGAGCAGAGCATGGCTCTGGTTGAAAAGTTCGAAGAGCTTGATACCGCAGGCAAGTACGCAGATGCTATCGCATCCGCTAAGGACGCACTCAAGCGTGAAAACATGGCTGATATCGCAACCGCTTCCGAGACCTTCTTCAAGGTAGCGTACGAGATCAACACCGAGGCAAACATCAAGGCACAGTTCGATGCAGTCAAGAACAACGAGCAGAATCCCTGCTACGCATATCAGGTATACCAGTACGCTGAGACTCCCGAGCTGATTGCTTACTGCCTTGCGGACTTCCTGGGCGACGCTGCTGCCGCACTGGAATCCTATCAATAATTAAGTACCATCATTTAAGATCAAGAAAAGGAGATAAGAGTAAATGTCTAAGAACACAGCAACCAAAAAAGCTGGCACTCGTAAAGACCTTACAAAGACTCAGTGGATCTTGAAAGAGGTGGTACGCAATAAGGTTGCATACTTCATGGTAGCACCTTATATGATTCTCTTTGCAATGTTCACTGTTATGCCTGTTATTCTGTCTATCGTAGTCAGCTTCACAGACTTTAACTTGCTGGAATGGCCCAATATCGTATGGCTGGACAACTACGTTTCGTTGTTCTTCGATGACGATATCTTCCTCATTGCCTGCAAGAACACGTTGATCTTCGCAGTCGTCGTAGGACCTGTGTCCTACCTGATGTCCTTCCTGGTAGCATGGTTCATCAATGAGCTGCCTCCCAGAATCAGAGCACTTGTTACTCTGGTATTCTACGCTCCCTCCATCGGTGGTAACGTTTACCTGATTTGGGGTACGCTGTTCTCGGCAGACTCCTACGGTTGGGCAAACGCAACCCTGATCAAGTTCGGTATTATCACAAAGGAAATCGCATTCTTCCAGAATGAAAAGTGGGTTATGCCTTTGTGTATCGTCGTAGCTCTCTGGATCTCGCTGGGTACTTCGTTCCTTGCATTCATTGCAGGTTTGCAGGGTATTGACCGTGCACAGTTTGAGGCGGGTGCGGTTGACGGCGTTAAGAACCGTTGGCAGGAGCTCTACTACATCACGCTGCCTAACATGAAGCCGCAGCTGATGTTCGGTGCGGTCATGGCAATTACCGGTGCGTTCGGCTTCGGTGGTGTCGTTGACGCACTGTGCGGATTCCCCTCTGTTAACTACGCAGCACACACCATCATGCATCACCTGAACGACTACGGCGGACAGCGTTTCGAGATGGGTTACTCCTCGGCGATCGCGGTTATCCTGTTCTGCATCATGGTAGGTGCAAACTCCATTGTTAAGAGAATGCTTTCGAAGGTAGGTACGTAATATGGCAAAGCTTAGAACAAGAAAACATAAAGTCGTACTTGCCCGTTCTGCGGGAGGCGACGCGGGTATCACGTTTGTACTCGTTCTTCTCGGTGCATTCATGTTCCTTCCCATGCTGTACGTGCTGATGCAGTCTGTAAAGCCTCTGGATGAGCTTTGGATGTATCCCCCCAGATTTTACGTTATGTCCCCCACGCTGGAGAACTTCATTGACCTGTTCAACCTGATGAACACCTCTTGGGTTCCGTTCTCTCGTTACATTTTCAACACCGTGTTTACTTCGGTAGCAGGTACGTTCGGACACCTGTTCCTGGCTTCTCTTGCAGCTTACGCGCTTGCAAAGATCAAGTTCCCGGGCAGAGGTTGGATGTTCCAGGCAGTTCAGCTGTCCCTGATGTTCAACGCAACCGTTACTGCAACCGCATCCTTTATCCTGATGTCCGTGCTGGGCTTCCTGGATACATACTGGGCAATCATCGTGCCCGCATGGTGCTCTTCCTTGGGTCTTTACCTGATGAAGCAGTTTATGGACACCAACGTAAACGACTCTGTGCTGGAGTCTGCAAGACTTGACGGCGCAGGTGAGCTTAAGACCTACTGGGTCATCGCAATGCCCATGGTTAAGCCCGCGTGGCTGACGCTGATCATCTATTCGTTCCAGGGTCTTTGGAACGCAGGTGCTTCGATGTACATCCACTCCGAGCAGCTCAAATCCTTTAACTACGCAATTGGCCAGATCACCGCAGGCGGTATCGCGCGTGCAGGTGCAGCCGCAGCTTCTACGGTTATTATGATGATGGTTCCTATCACGGTATTCGTTGTATCGCAGTCCAACATCATTGAAACCATGGGCTCGTCCGGTATGAAAGACTAAGACAGGAGGAAAGAATCGTGAAAAAGCTTACAATTATATTAAGTGTAGTGTTTTCGATCATGATGATCGCTTCCTGCCTGGTCCTTCCTGCCACGGCAAGCTCCGCTTATCAGACCTACACCTACTCCATCGACGGATACGCACTGTATTCGCCTGATGCGTACACCGCTGACAAGGTTGTTGACTCCGCTTATATGGGACTTGACGTTCCGATCGACAACCCCGGCGACCTGATCTGTGACGACCAGGGCAACGTTTACATTGCGGACACCGCAAACAACCGTATCGTTGTGCTTGACCGTTACTACAAGCTCAAGTTCACCATCACGACCTTCCGTAACGGACAGGGCGTTATGGACAGCCTGAGCGCACCCCAGGGTGTATTCGTATCCGAGAGATACATTTGGGTATGTGACACCGGTGCAAACCGTATCGTAGTTTTCAACCGCGACGGTTCGTTCAGCCGCGTGATCGAAGAGCCCGAATCCCCTCTGTTTGATGACAACTCGGTATATAAGCCGGTTGCTATCGCAGTTGACAAGTACGAAAAGCTGTACGTAGTATCCTCCACCACCTACCAGGGCATTATCGTAATGACCAGTAGCGGTGAGTTCACCGGCTTTATCGGTGCACAGGCAGTTACCATCTCGGCTTGGGAGATCCTTTGGAGAAGATTCCAGACCGAAGAGCAGAGAGAGAACTCCGAGACCTACGTTGCAACCGAGTACAACAACATCGCACTCAACGGTGACTTCATTTACGTTACCACCTCCACCATCGACGAAGGTTCGGTGCTGGGAACTATCACCTCCAAGGATAAGACCGGTAAGTACGCACCCGTTAAGCTGCTCAACCAGGCAGGTGACGAGATCATGCGTCGTAACGGCTTCTATCCGCCTTCCGGTGAAATTGACGTATTCGGTGCAAGATCTACCGACGCCAGCAAGGGTATTCCTACCGGCGTTTCCACGCTGATCGACGTAGCAAGCGGTCCTGAGCAGACCTGGTCTATCATCGACGAAAAGCGTAGTAAGATCTACACCTACGACTTTGACGGTAACCTTCTGTTCGCCTTCGGTGATAAGGAAGGTAACATGCTGGGTAACATCTCCAGCATCGAGGCTATCTGCTACCAGGGCGACACCATGCTGATCCTGGATAAGGATAAGGATACCATCACGGTATTCGAGCGTACCGAGTACGGCGACGTACTGCTGGACGCAATCGCAGCAGAGAACCGTCAGGACTACAACGAGGCGATCAACCTCTGGACTGACGTTCTTAAGAGAAACTCCAACTTCGACGCAGCTTACATCGGTATCGGTCAGGCAATGTACCGTAACGGTGAATTCGAGGAATCCCTTGAATACTTCGAGGCTGCTTACGACACCGATAACTGGTCCAACTCCTACAAGGATATCAGAAAGGAATTCATGTCGAATTACTTCCTGTACCTGCTGCTGGGTATCGTTGCACTGATCATTGGTCTGTTGTTTGTTTCCAAGTACATCACCAAGGTCAACAAGAGAATCAAGAAGGCTGACCAGAGAAGAACCTACTGGGAAGAGCTGCTGTATGCGTTCTACGTCATGCTGCATCCCTTTGATGGCTTCTGGGATCTCAAGCACGAGCGTCGCGGTTCGCTGCGCGGTGCAGTGACCATCAACCTCATCGTAATTCTGACCTTCTTCTATCAGTCGATCGGTCAGGGCTATCTGATGAATCCCTATGGCGGCTTCTCCACCGTTTGGGCACAGGCAATCTCCGTAATGGTTCCTCTGCTTCTGTTCGTCACCGCAAACTGGTGCTTGACCACTCTGTTTGAGGGTGAAGGCAGCTTCAAGGATATTTACATTGCATGCTCTTACAGTATGATGCCTATCCCGCTGCTGGTTATTCCCGCAACCATTTACTCCAACTTCGCAATTTCTACCGAGGTCGAGCTGATCGCTCTGGTTACCACCCTTGCATTCCTGTGGATGGGTGTCCTGATCTTCTTCGGCACGCAGGTAACTCACGACTACTCCATCGTAAAGAATCTGGTCACGATTCTGGGAACAGTGCTTGGCATGGTATTTATCATGTTTATTGCAATCCTGTTCACCACGCTGGTCGGTAAGCTGGTATCCCTGGGTACCAACATCGTTACCGAGCTGCAGTACCGCATGTAACGCTACAGATAGGAGGGAAAGGTAATTTATATGAAAAATCAAATCAAATTTATCTCTTTGCTCTTAGCTGTATTGTTGATGCTGGGCTCCTTGAGCGTACTGAGCATCTTCGGCGCATCTGCTGCCGAGGAGGAAACCGATAAGGAAACCACCGACAAGAAGGAAGAAGAGGAAGAAGAGACCATTGACTACACCACGCTGGTGTTTACCAACCCCGAGGAAAAGCTTGCATCCATGCTTGATAAGAGCGGCAAGCCCGGTCCTTGGCTGGTAAAGGGTGACTACGAGCTTTACGTAGACGCTTTCTCCGGCGAGGTTGCATACCGCAACACCAAGACAGGCGAAATCCTGTTCACCAACCCCTATGATATTGGTACCTCCACCCTTGGTTCTACCAATACCAAGAATGAGCTGCTCTCGCAGATCATCATTCAGTACACCGATAACAATCAGTCTCCTACCTTCGTCAGCTACGAAATGGCTGCTCTGAAGGATCAGATCACGGTTAAGCAGATCAAGAACGGTATCCGCGTACAGTACACGCTGGGTAGAGAACAGGCAAGAAAGCTTGTTCCCGGTATGATCAGCGTAGAGCGTTTTGAAGAGGTTATCGCAGGCCGTGCAAAGGAAAACGGCATTTCCGACTTCGACTACGGTAAGCTGACCGCTTACTACCTCAAGCTTTCTCTTGAGGGTCTGTCCGAAAGAGGTCGTGCAGAGCTGATCGATGCGTTCCCCATCGTAGAAAAGATGGACGTTTACGTATTCGACCAGAACGCTTCCGAGACCGAGAAGAACAAGATTGAGGGTTACATCAAGACCTACTGCCCCGAGTACACCTACGAGGAGCTGGATGCTGACCACGCTGAGACCGAATACGAGGCACAGGATAAGAACCCGCCTCTGTTCAAGTTGGCGCTGGAGTACACGCTGGGTGAAGACGGTCTGACCGTCAGACTCCCCGCAAACGGTATCCGTTTCAACGAGCAGCTGTATCAGCTGGAGTCCCTGCAGGTTCTGCCTTACATGGGCGCCGGTAACAGCGCGTACGACGGCTACACCTTCTATCCCGATGGTGCAGGCTCGCTTTACGAGTTTGATGACATCGAAGATACCAAGACCAGAACCGTAAGAGGTAAGGTCTACGGCACTGACTTTGCGTACCACTCCATTACCGGTACGTATCAGCAGGCAATCAGATTCCCCGTATTCGGCGTTGTTGAAAACACCGTTTACTATGATTACTATCAGAACACTGAGGACGAAGAGACCGGCGAGGTTATCAAGGAGCTTATAGCATCGCTCTCCGGCTCGATCGTTGATCAGGTCAACAAGTACAACTCCACTGTTACCGGCGCGCAGGATTCCGTTCCCGCACTGGTTACGCAGTATGGCCCCATCATTGGTAACAGCTCAAACGAGGTCGTTAAGCGTGAGCAGGACCGCGGCTACGTTGCTATCATGGAAGAGGGTGACGCACTGACCGATATCATGACCTACCACGCAGGTTCTCTGAGTGACTACAATACCGTTAAGATGGTATTCAATCCCAGACCCAGCGACTCCTACAACCTGCAGGACTCCATTTCGGTAGGTTCTGACGCTACCTGGACGGTCGTCAGTGAAAGAAAGTACGTTGGTAACTATAAGATCCGTTACGTCATGCTGTCCGATAGCGAACTGGCAGAGGAAAGCGGTGTTACCGAGTATTACGAGACCAACTGGATGGGCATGGCTCTTGCATACAGAGATTATCTGGACAAGGGCGGCTACCTGACCAGACTGACCGTACAGGATCTTGAGAAGGACATTCCTCTCTATATCGAAACCTTTGGTGCTCTGGAAACTACCCAGAGAATCATGTCCATTCCTGTGGACGTTATGACTCCTCTGACCACCTTTGAGGATGTCAAGACCATGTATGATGAACTGGCAGACGCAGGCGTGACCAACATCAACTTCAAGCTTACCGGTTATGCAAACGGCGGTATGTTCTCCACCGTGCCTTCCAAGCTCAAGTGGGAAAAGGCAGTCGGCGGTAAGGATGGCTTCCAGGCTCTGGTTGATTATGCAGCCGAGGTCAACAAGACCGAGGGCAGCAATCTGGGTATCTTCCCGGACTTCGACTTCTCCTACATCAGCTATTCTGATACGTTTGACGGTGTAAACAGACGTCAGGATGCAGTCAAGACCATTGACGACCGTTTTGCAAGCTATCGTGAGTACTCTGCAACCAAGCAGAAGCACGAGAGCCACTTCCAGCTTGCTATTTCTCCTTCGAGATTCAGCAAGTTCTATGAAAAGCTGACCGCGAACTACCTCAAGTACGATAACGTTAACGGTATTTCTGTTAGCACGTTGGGTAACACGCTCAACTCCGACTTTGACGAGGACGATCCTTACAACCGTGAGGACTCCAAGGAATTCGTTGCAACCGCTCTTGCATACCTCTCCGGCCTGAAGAACAACCAGGGTCAGGAGATCGAGCTGATGAGCGAAGGCGGTAACGCATTCACCTGGAAGTTCCTTGATCACCTGCTGGATGTTTCTCTTGACTCCAGCCGTAACAACGACGCAGCACACGCAGTACCTTTCGTAGGCGTTGTTCTGCACGGTTACGTAAGCTTCACCGGCGCTCCTTTGAACATGGAAGGTAATATCAAGTACGCAATGCTCAAGGCAATTGAGAACGGCGCATCTCCTTATTACATCCTGTCCTACCAGAACACCCAGAACCTCAAGGAATACGAGCTGCTCAGCCACTACTACTCTGTCCGCTATGACATCTGGAAGGATGACATTGTTGATCTGTACGGTGAGCTCAACGGCGTACTTGGCGACGTTCAGGATAAGCTGATCATTGATCACGAATTCTGGACCGGTACTCGTGTACCCGACAGCGATGAGTTGCTTGACGATATCAAGAACGTACTGGATGCATTCATCTATGATGAAGAAAACGCAGGCGAAGTCCTTGCTCTCAAGGATAAGCAGGCAGTCAGCATCGCAAGAAAGGCAGCAAGAGAAGCTGCTGAGGCAGCAATCGCTGCTCTGGACGATGCAGCAATCGCATACAAGCAGGCTAACGACATGTTCGCTCCCTTCCTGTCTGACGTAGCACAGCTGGAAGAGTACAAGACTGCTTATGATGCGGTTCTTGCAATTAAGTCCGAGGCTGAATACGAATCTTATGCCGACTATGCAAACGCAGAGGAAGGCACTGAGGAGTACGATCTGTATCAGGAGTATCTGTCTTACAGAACTGCAAAGAGCCGTTACAATACTACCAAGAACAGACGTCTGAACGACATTGTAAACATTTACAACTACTACGCAAAGGCACAGAAGGCTATGCTCGAGGTTGAAGAGCATCTGAAGCAGGCACAGGCAGCAGTTGAGCTGATCAGCGCTACCGAGGGCATGCTTGATGAGCTGATCCAGGAATCCAAGGATTACAGAGATCTGACCGACAAGTACCTCAACGGTTCCGACTTTGCTATCCTGCAGGATAGATATAAGAAGGATGCCGATAAGGATTCTTACACCGTAGAAGCAGACGTTGCAGCTATGGAAGCTCTGATTGCAGAGTACGTTAAGTTCAACTTTGATGCTAACCTTGAAACCTACAACAGCGCTGTAGAAAAGGCAAATGCACTTTATGCAGCAGCTCAGGCAGCTTATGATCAGGCGATTGCCGAGGCTGAAGGCGATGAAGAAAAGATCGCTGCAGCAGAGCAGGCACTTGCAGAGGCAGCTACTAAGCTTGACACAGACATCGCAAAGGCATATACCGATATGATCAGCGCTTGCGCACTTAAGGTTGTTACCATTAAGGCTGAGGCTGAGGGCGAGGAAGACGTTACCATTGATCAGCAGGCTGAGGTTGACAAGCTCACCCACTTCGTTTACGATTACAGCAAGCTGTACAAGACCGACGTTGAAAACCTGGCTAAGTACTATGCTATGACTTATCTGTGCGAGATCAGTGATTATGAGAACACCCTTGAGGGTGAGCTCGTAAAGCCTGAGCTTGATTACACGCAGGATTCCTTTACCACCAATGCAAACAGCGCATTTGCTCTGTTTGAGACGGTATCCGATATCGTGATCAGCGGCGGTTACATCACCAAGGCTGAGATCGACAAGCGTATCACTCCCGTAGGCTCTTCTACCGGTGATACCGAAGACAAGGAAGAAGAAACCTTTGACAAGTATGCTGTTGAAGAAGGCTCCATCGTCATTGTTACCTACGGTGGCAAGAACGGTGTTGACACCGACGCGTACAAGTCCATTATTCTCAACTACAACAACTTCTCCGTCAGCGTTGAGTATCAGGGTATGCTTTACACCCTGCCCGCATACGGCTACGTTGTTGTCATGCAGTAAGAAAGGGAGGTGTAGAACATGACAAATGACGCAAAGCTTCAGAATACCATGTCCAAGAAGTCCGCGCCCAAGAAGAGAAAGATTGCCTCCTTGGATAAGCGTAAGTCTCGTATTGGTTGGTATTTCGTGTTACCTTTCCTGATCGGATTTGCTCTGATTTATCTGCCTGTTATTTTCGACTCCGTAAAACTCAGCTTTTTCAAGATCAACATCCTGCAGGGCGGCGGTTACTCGCTGACCCCTGTAGGGTTTGAGAACTATCAGTACGCACTGTTCGAGGACCCTGATTTTGCACAGGTTCTTGTGTCGGGTATGAAGGAACTGGCGTTTGATATCCCCGCAATTATCATTTTCTCGCTGTTTATGGCAGTTCTGCTTAACCAGAAGATGGTTGGTAGAGCAGCATTCCGTGCTATCTTCTTTATCCCCGTTATTCTTGCAACCGGTCTTATGCAGACTGTTGAAGCACAGAACATTCTGGGCTCCTACATGGATAATGCCAACGGTATTGATGACGGTTCAGGATCAAGTGCCGCCACCGAAATCGTTACGGCGGTGGATATCGAGCGATTGTTTGCCAACATGAAGGTTGGTACGGGATTGACGGAAACGGCGCTCAACTGGATCAACAACATTTACGATATCGTAAACCGCTCCGGCGTACAGATGTTGATCTTCCTGTCCGCGCTGCAGTCCATCTCTCCCGCAATCTATGAGGCTTGCCGTATTGACGGTGCAACCGCTTGGGAAACCTTCTGGAAGATCACGTTCCCCATGATCAGCCCGATGATTCTGGTAAACGGTGTGTATACCATCGTAGACGCGTTCACCACGCAGTCCAACTCGGTAATGTCGTTTATCAAATCTGTTAAGAGCTCGGCAGCAGACGGCGACGTTATTGCCAGCGCAATGTCCTGGATGTACTTCCTGATCGTCATTGCAATCGTATCTTTGGTTGCTCTGATCTTCTCGTCGTACGTATTCTATCAAAGAAGAGATTAAGGAGGTGAGGAAAGAATGAATGCACAAAACTTGCAAGATAAGCCCAAGGTGCTTAAAGAAAGCAAGAGAAAGATCAAGGTTGACTTCGAAAGAACCGATGCCAAGACTCGTTTCAAGGAAAAGTACATTAGCTTATACTTCCTCACCAAAGTAGTTTGGTTTGTGTTCAGAATGGTACTGCTCGTAGGTATTTCTTACGTAGTTCTGTTCCCGTTCTTTACCAAGATCGCAGGTTCCTTCATGGCTCCCGAGGATTTCGTTGACGTTACCGTACGTCTGATCCCCAAGAACTGGACGCTGGATATTTACAAAGGCGTTCTTACCGAGCTGAACTATTGGGAAGCATTTGGCAACACGCTTCTGCTCTCGGGCAGCTGCGCGCTGCTGCAGACCTTCATCTGCGCAACCATTGGCTACGGTTTTGCTAAGTACAAGTTCAAGGCAAACGGCATCATCTTCCTTCTGGTAATGCTGACCATGATCGTACCTCACCAGACTCTTGAGCTGTCTCTGTTCATGAAGTTCCGTTATTTCGACCTGTTCGGAATTCTGTCCTTCTTCAGTGGCGGTGCTTCGGTAGGTATTGAGTTTGTGGACAATATCCTGGGCATGATCAAGATTCTGCCTTGGGCAAACGGTATCAACCTGTGTAACACCTACTGGCCTTTGCTGATTCTGTCGGCAACCGGCTTGGCGTTCAAGAACGGTCTGTACATCTTCATGCTCAGACAGTTCTTCCGCGGTATTCCGGACTCCCTTGAGGAATCCGCATACATTGACGGTGCAAGCAACTTCAGAACGTTCATTCAGATCGTTCTGCCGATGTCCGTACCTATGCTGATCACGGTATTCCTGTTCTCGTTCTGCTGGCAGTGGACCGACAACTTCTACACGGAGTTGTTCTTCACGACCACCAAGACGGTACTGATGCCTGACATCATTGATATTCCCAAGTCGCTCAAGACTGACTATGCAGGCCAGAGCCTGTATTACGCAGCAATCAGAAATGCTTGCGGTCTTTGCATTATTGCACCGCTGGTAATTCTGTACCTGTTCGGACAGAGATATCTTGTTGAAGGTATCGAGCGTTCGGGTCTGACCGCAGAATAATCAAGCAAAAAATGGCTGTCGCGAAAGCGACAGCCATTCTTGTTTTGCGCGACACCACACGGACGCCCCATGATGAAAAGTTTTGGTCGAGCTTTTTCAAAAGCTCGCGGGGTCTTGGGGCAGCGCCCCGAGTCGCCTCCGCAGAGGCGAAACTTCTTAAACGGCATTTCTTTGGTTCTTTCTTTGTGCCTACTTGCTCAAAGAAAGAACGGAATGAAATAGGATGCGCTACATTGAGGAAATCTTCTCCGTTCTTTTTTTGACGGAGTAGCCGCAAAAAAAGAACCAAAAAAACGGCGTTAGTGGAGTTTCGCTCGTTGCGACGAGCGACTTGGGGCTCTGCCCCAAGAGCCCCGGTCGCTTTTTGCAAAAAGCGACGCAAAAACTCTCGAAATAGGGTGACCAATGGTGGCGGTTGTGCAAGATGTGAAAAGCCCCTCGGACAACGTCCGAGGGGCTTGAATGTTTATTACTTCAACTGGCTTGCCAGGGTGGTTTCTGCAGCTGCAAGTGCATCTGCAATCTTGCTTGCGTCATTGCCACCTGCCATTGCGTTGTCGGGACGTCCGCCGCCCTTACCGCCGGTTACTGCTGCAACTGCGCCAACCAGCTTGCCTGCGTGTGCGCCTGCAGCAACTGCGTCCTTACCTGCAACAGCAATAAAGTTGAGCTTGCCGTTTGCGTTTACTGCAAGTACTGCTACCATGTCAGCGTGGTCAGCCTTGATCTGGTCTGCCAGTGCACGGACTGCATCGATCTGCATGCCGCTCATGTGCGCTGCGATCAGCTTGACTGCGCCAACAGCCTTTGCGCTGCCCAGCAGGCTGTCCAGCTTGGAGCCTGCGATCTTGGCATTCAGAGATTCAATCTCTCTCTTAGCAGCTGCCAGTTCGCCATGCAGCTGTGCAACTCTCTTTGCGCTGTCTGCAGGGTTCTGTACCTTGAGCTCCTTAGCAACCTGAACGATCATTGCGTCCTTCTGTGCCATCAGCTCCAGTACGCCAAAGCCTGTGGTAGCCTCAATTCTGCGTACGCCTGCAGCAACAGAGGACTCGGAAATAATCTTGAACAGACCGATCTTGCCGGTATTGTCGCAGTGCGTACCACCGCAAAGCTCGGTGGAGAAGTCGCCCATCTTAACCATACGAACGATCTTGCCGTACTTTTCGCCAAACAGTGCCATAGCACCTGCAGCGCGTGCAGACTCGATGTCGGTCTCAACGCTGTCGATGGGATTTGCAGCAAGGATGTGCAGGTTAACCAGCATTTCAACCTTGTGAATCTCTTCCTCGGTCATAGCAGCAAAGTGCGAGAAGTCGAAGCGGCAACGGGACTCGTCAACGTAAGAGCCTGCCTGCTCAACGTGTGTGCCAAGTACTGCACGCAGAGCTGCCTGAAGCAGGTGACATGCGGAGTGGTTGCGCTTGATGGACTCACGGCGCAGGTCTGCAATGTCAGCGGTGACAACGTCACCAACGTTGAGCACGCCCTCGCTGATAGTGCAAAGGTGCAGGTAAATGCCGTCAGCCTTCTTGGTGTCGGTTACGCTGATCATCAAGCCGTCCTTGTACATGGTACCAATATCGCCAACCTGACCGCCGCCTTCACCGTAGAAGGGGGTCTTGTCCAGAATAACGGTGCAATCGCCCTCGGAAACGGTATCTACCAGGCTATCCTCGGCAAGGATTGCAATGACCTTTGCCTGGGCTCTGTACTGCGTGTAACCAACGAACTCGGTCTTGGCAATGTTGCCAAGTGCGGACTTGGAAGCTTCGCTCCAACCGCTGATGTTGCCGCGAGCGGCGCGTGCGCGCTGCTTCTGGTCGTTCATCAATCTCTTAAAGGTTTCCTCGTCGATCTTGAGACCGGACTCTGCTACGATCTCGCGGGTCAGGTCGATGGGGAAGCCGAAAGTATCGTAAAGCTTGAATACTTCCTCGCCCGAAATGGTGTCAGCGTTCTGTGCGATTGCGCCGTGGAGCAGATCGGAGAGGATGGAAAGGCCTGCGTCGATGGTAGCGTCAAAGCGCTTTTCCTCCAGCGAAAGAACCTTGAGAATATAATCGTGCTTGGTGGTCAGCTCGGGATAAGCACCGCAGTTTTCCTCCATAGCAACCACGCAAAGGTCGGTCAGGAAGGGGCGGTTGATGCCAAGCAGCTTACCGTGACGGCATGCGCGGCGGATGCTGCGGCGCAGTACGTAGCCGCGGCCTTCGTTGGAGGGGATAACGCCGTCGCAGATCATGAACTTTGCGCACTTGATGTGGTCGGTGCAAACGCGGATAGAGATATCGTCTTTTGCATCAGCACCGTAGGTCTTGCCTGCGATGGTGCAAACGGTATCGAGAATGCGGCGGTTGGTGTCAACCAAGAACATGTTGTCTGCGCCCTGCATAACGCAAGCCAGACGCTCCAGACCCATACCGGTATCGATGTTCTTGGACTTGAGCTCGGTGTAGTTGCCGTTGCCGTCATTGTCGAACTGAGAGAATACGTTGTTCCAGATCTCCATGAAGCGGTCGCAATCGCAGCCGGGGCGGCAGTTGGGGTCGCCACAGCCGTGAGCGATGCCGCGGTCGAAGTAGATCTCGGAGCAGGGGCCGCAAGGACCGGAGCCGTGCTCCCAGAAGTTGTCAGCCTTGCCAAGACGGGTAATGCGTTCAGCGGGAACGCCGATGACCTTGTTCCAAAGCTCGTAAGCTTCATCGTCCTTCTCGTAAACGGAGGGCCAAAGCAGCTCTTCGGGAATATCCAGCCATTCGGGGGAGGTCAGGAACTCCCAAGCCCACGGAATAGCCTCGTTCTTGAAGTAGTCACCGAACGAGAAGTTACCCAGCATTTCAAAGAAAGTGCCGTGACGAGCGGTATGACCAACGCGCTCCAGGTCAGGAGTACGAATGCACTTCTGGCAGGTAGTTACGCGGTTACGGGGAGGAATTTCCTCACCGGTGAAAAATTTCTTCATAGGAGCCATGCCCGAGTTGATCAGAAGCAGGGATTTGTCGTTAATGGGAACGAGGGGATAAGAGGGAAGACGCAGGTGGTTCTTAGATTCAAAGAACGCGAGATACTTCTCTCTCAGATCGTTAAGAGATGTCCATTGCATAGTGTAAAAATTCCTTTCGGGATGAAATCATATTATCAACTATTTATTATAGCATGAGGAAAATGCAAATGTCAAGAGGTCAAGTGAAAGATTATGACGACCCTTGGTGAAAAGTTTGGATTGCTCCCATCCAAACGGATCACCCCCACAGGATAAAAGTTTTGGTCGAGCTTTTTCAAAAGCTCGCAGGGTCTTGGGGCAGAGCCCCAAGTCGCGCCCGCAGGCGCGAAATAATCTCGGCGTTTCTTTTTTGTGAACTTTTTTCTTTGCGCCTGAGGTGTCAAAGAAAAAAGTGGGTAAAAAGACAAGATGCGCTACATTGAGGAAATCTTCTCCGTTCTTTTTGGGCAAGGAGCCGCAAAAAGAACCAAAAACAGCGTTTTAAGAGTTTCGCGCCTGCGGGCGCGACGAGGGCTGCGCGCCCTCGACTGCGGTCGCTTTTTGCAAAAAGCGACGCAAAAACTTTCAAAAGAGGTTGCCCAAGGGGGAAGAGCGGGCGAAAACTTTCGATCGTGACGCCATAATCTTGCGCTCCCCTCTTGACATTTGCATTTTCCTCATGCTATAATAAATAGTTGATAATATGATTTCATCCCGAAAGGAATTTTTACACTATGCAATGGACATCCTTAAACGATCTGAGAGAAAAGTATCTGTCCTTCTTTGAATCTAAAGGACACCTGCGCCTTCCCTCCTATCCTCTCGTTCCCATTAACGACAAATCCCTGCTCCTGATCAACTCGGGCATGGCTCCCATGAAAAAGTTTTTTACCGGTGAGGAAATTCCTCCCCGTAACCGCGTGACCACCTGTCAGAAGTGCATTCGTACGCCTGACCTGGAGCGCGTCGGTCATACCGCCCGTCACGGCACCTTCTTTGAAATGCTGGGTAACTTCTCGTTTGGCGATTACTTCAAGAACGAGGCTATTCCGTGGGCTTGGGAATTTCTGACCTCCCCTAAATGGCTCGCTATCCCCGAGGAAAAGCTCTGGCCCTCCGTTTACGAGCACGACGAGGAAGCCTTCGAGCTTTGGAACAAGGTCATCGGTGTTCCCGCTGAGCGCATTACCCGCCTTGGCAAAGCCGATAACTTCTGGGAGCACGGCTCCGGCCCCTGCGGCCCCTGCTCCGAGATCTACTTTGACCGTGGCATCGAGCACGGCTGCGGCGACCCCAACTGCCGTCCCGGCTGCGATTGTGACCGCTTCATGGAGATTTGGAACAACGTATTCTCCCAGTTTGACAACGACGGTCACGGCAACTACACAGAGCTTAAGTCCAAGAACATCGACACCGGTATGGGTCTGGAGCGTCTGGCTTGCGTGATGCAGGGCGCGGACAATATGTTCCTGGTTGACACCAACCGCCGTATTCTCGATACCGTCTGCGCCATCGCAGGCAAGACCTACGGTGCTAATGCAAACGACGACATCTCCATCCGCGTTTGCACCGACCACATCAAGAGCGCAATGTTCATGATCTGCGACGGCGTCATTCCCTCCAACGAGGGTCGCGGCTACGTGCTGCGCCGTATCATTCGCCGCGCTTGCCGTCACGGTAAGCTGCTGGGCATCAACCGTCCCTTCCTCTCCGACCTTTGCGTTGTGGCTATGGAAGAAAACTGCGGTGCTTACCCCGAGCTGACTGCTAAGCACGATTATATTCTCAAGGTTCTCTCCATTGAGGAAAAGCGCTTTGACGCGACCATCGATGCAGGTCTCTCTATTCTCTCCGACCTGCTGCGCGGTGCAGTCGCTCACAATGCCGATACCATTTCGGGCGAAGAGGTATTCAAGCTGTACGATACCTTTGGCTTCCCCATCGACCTGACCCGCGAGATCGTTGCCGAATCCGGTCTCAAGATCGACGAGGAAACCTTCATGACTCTCATGAATTCCCAAAAGACCCGCGCACGTGCTGCACGCGGCAATATCAGCGGTTGGAGCGAGGCTTCCAAGTCTGCACTTTCCGATATTGCCAAGACCGAGTTTACCGGTTA
>JAZOLE010000158.1:0-22805 GCA_045652835.1 Eubacteriales bacterium
GTCTGCCCCCTTTGGCCGCTCGGGAAATCCCCCATATTTGGAGCTGGTGAACGGAGTCGAACCATCAACCTGCTGATTACAAATCAGCTGCTCTGCCATTGAGCCACACCAGCACATTCTCACGAGCAGAGTCGTCGTGAACGGAACATGCAGTATTATAGCAGATTGATCTCGGTTTGTCAATACCTTTTTGAAATTTTTTTAAAAATATTTTTCGGAATGCTTTTTCGCTCAATTTCCGCTCAAAATGCGCCAAAGTCGCTCGTCATACGTCAGCACTACCGCGTTGCCGTCGGTATCGTAAATGACAAGCACCTTTTCGGGAACAAGATCGGCGCAGTAAGAGAACTTGCGTCCGTAGTCGCCGCTTGCCTCGATCTTACAAAGACCGTTTTTCTTGGTCGCGCGCAAGGGGCGCGCCTCTGTCCGCACAATGTCGCGCAGGGCAATTCTGCAAACCGTGCGCTGCTTGCTCTTGCCGGTTGTTTCGGTCACGACAAGATCGTAAAGCTCCTGTCCCTGCGTGTCATAAATGCCGCCCGGCTGCACCGCGTAGGTATAGGTGCGCGCGATAAATTTGCTGTACAGATAAATGCCCGCGGTCAAAAGCAGCACGGCAAGCAGCTGCGCTGCAAGCGTCAGATAGGGCAGCGAGGTGTTGGCAATTGAGGCGGCAAACACGCATGCGCCGCACGCAAAGCAGGCAGCGCATGCCAGCACGTCCAATTTGTTTTGCTTTTTGGGTTGCACCGAATACATCATTTCTCCTTATGCATCTGCACGGCAAGCGCCAGCAGAGCGTCTTTGTTGTTCAGGTCGGGGCGCTTCATGACCTCGGCAAGCAGGGCATTCAGAATATTGCCCATCTCGCGCCCTTTGGGAATGCCGATGGCGGCAAGGTCCGCGCCGTTTACGGCAAGGTCTGCAACCTTGACGCAAACACCCACCTCAAGCTGCTGCCGCACGGTTTGTGCAAGCGCGCTCGTGTCCTCGCCCTTGGCAGCGCGCAGGGCAAGCGCAGGCAGGGTGTAGTCGCCGTACAGGGCGATCATTTCTCTTGCAAATAAAGGGGTATTTTCAAGTCGCTCTCCGCGCAAGGTCAGCAGCACGCGTACAAATCTTGCGTCCGCGCCCGAGAATTTGAGGTCGGAAAGCGTGGATTGCACGGCGGCGTCGGGCGTGTCGTAAAGCAGGTAAGCAAGGCGCAAAAGCGGCTGATCTGCTGGCAGGGTGCCCACGCCCTTGGCAGCCGCAGTTACGTCGGCATAGGGGAATACGAATTTGAGCAGTCCGCGCTTTTTCATGATCTTGATCGCGCTCTCGGGGTCACCGCTTTGCAAAATGCCCATCAGCTCCTCGCGTACGCGCTCGCGCGAGATGTTTTTCAAACCGCCTGCGCTTGCGTACATGGCATTGGCGGTCTTGTCCTCGATGGTAAAGCCAAGGCGCACGGCAAAGCGCACGCCGCGCAAAATGCGCAAGGCGTCCTCGCCAAAGCGCTTGATCGGGTTGCCCACGCAGCGTATGATGCCAGCTTGCAGGTCGGAGCGACCGTCAAAGGGGTCAATGATCTCCCAGCCATCGGCGTCGGGCGTTGCCGCCATGGCGTTGACCGTGAAATCGCGGCGCGCCAAGTCCTCGCGCAAGCTGGGCGTAAAGCGCACGCTTTCGGGGTGGCGCGAGTCCTTGTAGTCGCCGTCCACGCGATAGGTGGTGCACTCTACCGTCACACCGTCCGAGAGCACCGAGATGGTGCCGTGCTTGATGCCTGTGCGAAAGGTTTTCAGCCCCGAAGCCAAAGCAGCCTGCTCGGTCTGCTCGGGAAGAGCCGAGGTGGTCACGTCCCAATCCTTTGGCGTGCCGCCAAGCAGGCAGTCGCGCACGCAACCGCCAACGATATAAGCCTCGTGACCCGCCGCGTGCAGGGCGTCAAGCACGGCTTGTACGTACGCGGGGCAGGGGATTTGCATGGACATAACGTCACCTCACTTTCGGAAAAATGTTGCTTTAATAGGTGGAGATAGGCAGATCGGGGTCGTCCTCGCCCTTGATGATCTCCAAAATCTTAACGGGGTAGCTGACGTTTGCATTGACGTGCACGGTCACGGTCTGACCTACCTTTTTGCCCATCAGCGCCTTGCCGAAGGGCGAATCCTGCGAGATGCAGTCCTTGAATACGTCATTGCGCAGCGTGGTGACCAGGCGGATCTCGCGGTACTCGTCATCCTCGGGATAATAGATCTTGACAAGGTCGAAAAGACCTACCACGCCCTCACGGGAGTCGGTCTCGACAATAATTGCGGTTTCGATCATGTTCTCCAGATAGCGGATGCGGCTCTTGTTGGCGTTGTATTCGCGCTTTGCGCAGCGGTATTCGTCATTCTCGGAAAGGTCGCCATACTCACGCGTGCGCTTGACCTCCTCGCGCAGGGCAGGGTTGCGCGAGCGACGCTCTGCCAGCTCCTCTTCCATCTTTTGTATATCAATTTTGGTTAACTTGTCGTGCATTGGATTTCCTCTTTCGCGTTTTTGTTGTTACCCATATTTTAGCATACTTTTGCCCGTTTGACAACACAATCTCGAATTTTTTTCGTTTTCCCTATTTACAAATCCTGAAAAATGTGCTATACTGAACGCATCGAAAGGGGCATTAGCGCAGTTGGGAGCGCACAACACTGGCAGTGTTGGGGTCAGGGGTTCAAGTCCCCTATGCTCCACCAAATAAGAACAGGGGTACGCAACGCGTACCCCTGTTCTTATTTGGTGCAACTTTCCCGATCGAACCCCCGCATAAGCGGCGTACGCGCCGCGATATGCTGATTTGCGCAGGACTCCCGAACGGTTTGCACCGCCCATTGGCGCAAATATGGGTTCAGAATCCCCGTGTGTCCCATACGGTTGCCGTTTGAATGCCGCCTCTGCGTGTCTTATCGCGATCGGGATAAGCAAAAAGCACCCCTTGCGAGGTGCTTTTTACGGTATAAGCCTTACGACAAATCAAAGAACAGCCAAGCGAGCAGTGCTTGGGTCAGATAAAGCGCGGGGGCTTGCAACGATCCGAGCGTAGCGGAGGGCAGGCTGAGCACGAACATGATGACAGAGAGAATACAGATGATGACACCGAGCACGCGGCAAGCCACCATTTTTTTGCAGAAGCTGATAATACCTGTCACAAACATCAAAATACCCAGAGCGGTGGCAATACCGATGTTCAGATTGAGCGTAACCAGTCCCTGCACAGCGGAGATAACAGAGGAAGTGCCAAGCGCGATAAAGATAATGCTGATCAGGACGCGCGTTAAGTTGTTGGAAGATTTTTTCTTTTTGGTTGCCATAATATGACCTCCTCGCATAAGATTGTAAATATTGTATCATAAAGCGCGAAAATTGTCAATTGCTATTGCAAAAAAGCTTGCTTTTTGATATAATTTGTGTATCACATTTGAGTATAAAAGGAAATAACGACATGTACGCCAATTACCATACCCATACGTATAGATGCAACCACGCACGCGGCAGCGAGCGCGAGTATATTGAGAGAGCCATTGCGCGCGGCGTCAAGGTACTCGGCTTTTCGGATCACGTGCCGTATCCGTTCCCGAACGGCTTTGAGTCGCACTTTCGCATGAAGTGTGCGGAGATCGAGGAGTATATGCGCACACTGCAAGCCTTGAAGCAAGAGTACGCAGACAGAATCGAGCTGCATATCGGCTTTGAAGCGGAGTATTATCCGCAGTACCACCAAAGACTTTTGGAATTTCTGGAGCCTTACCCCTATGAATATCTCCTCCTCGGTCAGCACTTTGTCGGCAATGAGATCGATCAACCGCTGTATACCGCAGGGCTTAGGGGCGAGGAGGCACTTGAGAAATACGTGGATCAGGTGCTGGAAGGCTTGCGCACGGGCGATTTTACCTATTTTGCGCATCCCGATATCCCCAGCAAGGAGCACGGCGAGGACTATTACACGCGTGCCATGACCCGTCTTTGCACCGAGGCAAAGGCGCTTGACGTGCCGCTTGAGCTGAATTTCTTGGGACTTGTGGAGGGGCGCGCTTACCCTTGCCATACCTTCTGGGAGATTGCCGGTCAGGTAGGCAATAAGGTCATTTTCGGCTGCGATGCGCATGACCCGGATGCCATGGCAAATCAGGGCACCATTGCAATTGCAAGCGCGTGGGCAGAGCAGCACGGGCTTTGCGTGATCGATCGCGTGCAGCTGCACAGACCGAAGCTGTAAAAAATCCCTTAAAAACCGATTGACAAACATTGCCTGATGTTGTATAATATAGTTTAAGGTGCATACCTGTAAAAATTTATGAGGAGAAAAAATATGAAAAAGTTTTTGTGCTTATCCATGATTGCACTGATGCTGCTTGCTGTCTTTGCAGGCTGTGTTGACGCCGAACAGGGCGAAGACGAGACCCTGCAGCAGCTTGAGAGCGAGACCGATGAGGCTGCTACTGCGCTTCAGGCAATCAGTGTTGACTGGAACCTGGATGATTTCACGGTTTTGGCAAGAGAAGACTTCCACTATGATGAGTGGTATACCGAGAACCGTACCGAGGTTCTTGAGGATGCCGTTTATCAGCGCAATCTGGCGTTTGAGGAGTTTTGCAACCTGACACTCAACATTATCCCCACTACTACCGCCGAAATGAGTGGCGAGATCAAGAAGGACGTACAGGCAGGCACGGGTGAATATGACCTTCTGCAGAACCACATGGTTCACACCTCTGCACTGGCTTCCGACGGCAACCTGATCAGCTTTACCCAGCTTGACGGCATGGATCTTTCCGCACCTTGGTGGGACCAGGGTACTGCAAGCTTCATGATCTCGGACAAGGTTTATTTCATGAACGGCTCTATCAACTATTCCGATGAGGGCACGACCTACGTTATGCTGTTCAACAAGAATATGGCAAAGGACGAGGACATTGACCCCTACGAAATGGTTTACAACAATGAGTGGACTCTGGATAACTTCCACAGTCTGATCAAGGACGTTTCCTCCGATACCAGCGGTGACGGTAAGTTCGGCGTAGAAGATACTTACGGCTTCGTTTCCACTTGGGAGACCGGTTCTACCTTCTTCTTCGGCGCAGGCATGCGTTACGTTGTATGTGAAGAGGGCGAGGATCCTTACCTTGCACTTGATGCAAGCGGCATGGATAAGGCTACCACCCTGCTTGACAAGATTCTGGGTATTTACTACACCAACAATGCTACCTTTATGTCTCCTCCCGGTAAGGAAGATCAGGGTAAGAGCATCTTCGTAGGCGGCAGAGGCCTGTTCTACAGCGAGGTTGTTATGTACATCGTTTCCCTTGGTAAGGAAATGGAGACCGACTTTGGCGTACTGCCCGTTCCGAAGTACAACGCGCAGCAGGAGAACTACATCACCTGGACCAACGCGATCTGCACCACCTCCGCAATCTCAAAGGCTGTTAAGGATATTGAGCGCATGGGTCCCACGCTTGAGGCTCTGGCAATCATTTCTTATCAGAGAGTTACCCCCGCTTACTACGATACCGTACTGCAGCGTAAGTCCGTTCGTGACGAAGAGTCTCAGGGTATGCTGGACATCATCTTCAAGACCCGTACCTATGACCTTTGCATGTACTACTCGGAAATCGGTCTTGAGCCCCTGTTCAAAACTTGCGTAAACGACAACAAGAACAACTTCTCCTCCAGCTACAGCAAGAAAGAAAAGAGCGCAAACAAGGCAATCAGCAAGCTGATCTCCAAGTTCGAAAAGGACAATTGATTTTATAAACCGTTCCATAAGGGGCGTCGCATGTATGCGACGTCCCTTTCTTTTTGAACAAAATGCACCAATACAGATTGACAAAACAGGGATCGTGTTGTATAATACAATTAAAGAGAAAAAGGCACGTAATACAAGTTGGGAGATTGATATGATAAAGCATCTTTGTGTATTCCTGATAAGTCTTTTGCTGTTGACGTTATTGGCAGGCTGCGTCCAACCCGACAAGGGGGAAGAGGATACTGTTGCCACTACGCTTGAGGAACAAACCGATCCGGCGGCTGCGGCTTTGGAAAAGCTGAGCGTGGATTGGGGCCAAGAGGATTTTACCATCCTTGGCCGTGATGACCACGTGTTTGGTGAGCTGACGGTAGACACTCGTGCCGAGGCGCTGGAGGACGCTGTGTATCAGCGCAACTTGGCGCTGGAGGAGACCTGCATGCTCCGACTGAACTGTGTCGGTGTGGCAACCGATCAGCTGTCCGATGCTGTCAAGTCTGACGTGAAAACGGGGCTGGGCGAATACGATGCCGTGCATCATCACATGGCGCAGACCGCAAGTCTGGCATCGGACGGATATCTTATCAGCCTTACCTCACTGGACGGCATTGACCTGAGCGCTCCGTGGTGGGATGAGGGAACTGCAAGCTTTGTCATTTCGGATAAGGTCTTTTTCATGAACAGCGCCATTAACTATTCCGATGAGCGAACCACCTACGTGATGATGTTCAACAAGCAGTTGGCGCAGAACGAGGCAATCGACCCCTATGCGATGGTTTACGGCAACGAGTGGACGCTGGATAACTTCCAAAGCCTGATCCATGACGTATCGTATGACCTGACGGGAGACGGCAGATATGACGAAAATGACGTCTACGGCTTTGTGGTGACATGGGAAACGGGAAATACGTTCTTTTACGGCTCGGGCTTGCGTTACGTGATTTGCCAAGAGGGGAAGGATCCTTATCTGGCAATGGACTCCTCTGCCATGGACAAGGCAAGTGACCTGCTTGACAAGGTTTTGGATATTTTTTACGTAAACAATGCAGCCTTTGGCTATGAGCCGGGGCTGGAAAAGCTGGGCAAGACCTGCTTCCAGGAGGGAAGAGGCTTGTTCTATACCGAGATCGTGCAATACGTGGTTGCGTTGGGTAAGCAGATGGAAGCCGATTTCGGTGTGCTTCCCATTCCCAAGTATGATACCGCGCAAAAGGATTATATCACCTGGACCAATGCGATTTGCTCCACCACAAGCGTTTCCAAGGCAGCCAAGCATACGGATCGCTTAGGGGAAACGCTGGAGGTGATGGCGATCCTGTCCTATCAGAGAGTGACCCCCGCATTTTACGATACCGTGCTGCAGCGCAAGAGCGTGCGTGACGAGGAGTCACAGGGCATGCTGGATATTATTTTCAAGACTCGCTGCTACGACATGGGCATTTATTACGATCTGGGGCTTGAGCCGTTGTTCAAGGAGTCGGTGAACAGTCATAAAACCAACTTCTCCTCGGCATATGCCAAGCAGTCTTCAAAGGCACAGAAAAATCTGGATAAGCTGCTATACAACTTTTCCAAGGATGATTGACCGAACAATACAGTTCCGCAAGGGCTGTCGCACCCGTGCGACGGCCCTTGCTTGAAAAAGGAGGATATAAGATGAAACAACTCAATGCAGAAAAACTGAATACCCTTGTGGATGCGCGCGTGAATGCCGACATTGAAAGCGGCAAGGTAGGCGGCGCTGCACTTTGCGTGGTGCAGGACGGCAAGGTGCTTTTGCACAAGACCTACGGCTATCAGAATGCCACCACCAAAGAGCCTCTGCGCGAGGACGCCATGTTCCGCCTTGCGTCCATGACCAAGCCGATCACGGCTGTGGCTGCGCTGATTGCCGAGGAGCAGGGACTCTTGTCGATTGATGACGAGCTGTGCAAGTACATTCCCGCATATGCGCACATGAAGATCGGACACATGGAAAACGGACAGCCCGTGTACGATAAGGATGCACAAACCCCCATTACCATCAAGCATCTGCTCTCGCATACCAGCGGCATCGGCACCATGGAGATCGGTGATCACGCATGGGGGACTATGCCCGAGGAAAATGCCAAGACACCCAAGGGCGTGATGGATTGGTTTGCGGACAAGATGCTGGCATTCGAGCCTTATACCGCGCAATGGTATAGCCCTGTGGTGGCGTTCGTGGCGGTTGCGCGCATCATTGAGATCGTGTCCGGCATGTCTTATAACGCTTTCCTTGATAAGTATCTGTTTGAGCCGCTTGGTATGCACGATACCACCTTCGATATGACCGATGATCAAAAGGCACGCATGATTGCTATGCACAACTATACAGAGGAGCAGGGCGGCTTTGCAGTACCCAAGTCGGTTGACACCATTTTTGAAAATATTCCCGTTACACAATGCTGTGGCGGTGCGGGCTTGGCGGCTACCTTGGACGATTACGTCAAGTTTGGCGAAATGCTGACACACGGCGGTGCTTTGAACGGCGTGCGCATTCTCTCGCCCGAATCTGTCAAGAAAATGGGCAGCGTGCAGGTGACCGAGACAATCATGCCTCCTCCCCAGCAGTGGGGGCTTGGCGTGCGCGTGATCACGGCTGACGATTACCAGATGCCCAAGGATTGCTTTGGCTGGAGCGGTGCTTACGGCACGCACTACTGGAGCGACCCCGTAAACAAGATCACGGCAATTTACATGAAAAATTCCGGCTATGACGGTGGATCGGGCGCGTTGACCTCGTTCCTGTACGAGCAGGACGTTTATGCTTCTTGGGAGGAATAGCGTAAAAGTTTACTATACATATTCGTTCGGTAAGCTGTTCACGCATAAACTTCACCTAAAAATGGGACCCAACCCATTTTTAGAGCAAAGCTCTACGGTGAAGTTTCAACACTGATTTGAGCCGCCATGGGCGGCATGGAGGTTACTATGGCAAACGAAATCATCAAGGGCATGGGCTTTCACCACATGGCTCTGTACGTATCGGATTTTGATAAGTCGCTCAGCTTTTATCAGAAGCTTGGCATGAAGGTATATACCGCCTGGGGAGAGGGTGCAAACCGCATTGCGCTGCTTGACACGGGCGACGGCAGCATGCTTGAAATTTTTGCAAAGCCCGCGCTTTCTATGGCAAGCGAGGGACGTTGGCAGCATCTCGCCTTGCACGTAGAGAACGTGGAGAGCGCATTGCAGACCGCGCTGGCTGCAGGGGCAAAGCTGCAAATGCCTGTTACGGTCATGGATCTTGACGCGCAGCCGCGCAAGATCACCATTCAGATCGCATTTGTATACGGCCCCGACGGTGAGGTTGTGGAGTTTATCAAGCAATTGGTGAAGAAACTTTAATTTTCGCTTGCACAGGAGACGACTATGAGTGCTTATGTTTTTCCTTCGGCTTATAAGGGTGGCAGACCCGTGCGGCTTTGCGAAGCCACGCGGCGCTTTGCTATGGAATCTTTGCTGGGTAAGTACGGTGCCCAAACTATATCCGTGCCTTTTGTGTCTGCGGATGGTGTGCAGGGCTGGGAGAACATGAGCGAGCATGAGCGGTATGCGGCAGGGCTTGACCTTGTGGTCAAAGAGTGCCCTGTGCGCATCTGCCCTGCGGAGCGCGTTTGCGGTGCAGCCACGCTTGGCTTGGCGGTGCGCCATCAGGTGCCTATTGTGCGTGGGGGGAAGATCGTATGGCCCAGCGTCAGCCACCTGACCGTAGATTTCGGCATTTTGGTGCGCGAGGGCATCTTGGGCATGCGTGCGCGCATTGAAAACATTGATACATCGACCTTTGACGCGCCTGCCATGCAGCGACACCGTGCGCTTTTGCGCACGCTGGATGCCATGCAGACCTGGCATGCGCGCTATCTGGAAGCAACGCGCGAGGCGTATCCGCAGCTGCACGAGCAGCTTTTGCGCGTGCCGCTGCATCCCGCACAGACCTTTACCGAGGCGGTGCAAAGCCTTTGGTTTGGCTTTGCGTTTGTGCGTCTTGGCGGTAACTGGCCGGGCATTGGCTGCATTGACAGGCTGCTGGGGCCGTATTTGGAGAGAGATCTTGCCCGTGGCAGCATCACGGTGGACCAGGCGCGTGAGGTGCTGGCGTCCATGTTTATCAAGGGCTGCGAGTGGATCGAGCAGGATACGCCGCGCGGCTCGGGAGATGCACAGCATTATCAGAATCTGGTGCTGGGCGGCACGGATGCTGCAGGCCGTGACGTGACTAACACGGTCAGCTATCTGTGCCTTGAGATCGTGGAGGAGCTTGGCATTTCGGATTTCCCCATCTCGGTCAGACTCCATGAAAACACTCCCAAGGATTTCTTGCGCCTGCTTGCGCGTGTCATGCGACACGGTGGTGGCGTTGTGGCGGTATATAACGAGAAAACCGTGCTTGCCGCCCTGCGTGCGCAAGGATATGACGAGCAGGAGATTTATGACTTTGCAAATGACGGGTGCTGGGAGGTGCAAATTCCCGGCAAGACCTATTTTTCCTATCTTCCTATGGACTTTTTGCATATGCTTTTGCAGGACGTGCTGCACGTTGCAGAGGGTGAGCTGATCGATTATCCCGACATGGATGCGATCAAGGCAGCATATGCACAGCGCATGAAGCAGGTGGTCACGCAGACTTGCGCAGCTGTGATGGATGGCTTTGCGCCTGCGTGGAGAGAGGGAAGTGATACCTTCCGCCTGACCATGCCCACGCCCATGATCGATCTGTTTGAGCATGGCTGTGCAGAGAGCGGACGCGGATACTTGGAAGGTGGCACGCCCTATCGCGTGCTTTCACCGCACATGGGCGGCGTGGGTGACGTGGCAAACGCGCTCTGTGCTATTGAGCATTTGTGCTTTATCGAGAAGAAATTGACGGTTGCGCAGCTGTGCGAGATCCTGCGAGGCGATTGGCAGGGGCACGAGCAGCTTGCGCTGTACGCCAAGCATAAGCTGCCGCATTACGGCAACGGTGACCCGCAGGCAGATGCGTATTACGCATGGGCGGTTGACGCCTTTGCGGACGCGTGCGTGCCGTTTGCAAGCGGATATCCGATCTCGTTTCCGCCCGGCATCAGTACCTTCGGGCGTCAGATCGAATGGCTCGCGCACCGTACCGCCGTGCCGCACGGCTACCGCCGCGGCGAAATTCTGGCGGGGAATACCTCGCCCACACCGGGCACGGATACCGCGGGCGCAACCGCAACCGTGCGCTCCTATTGCGCGGCTGACCTGTCGCGCATGACCACGGGCGCAGCCTTGGATATCAAGATGTATCCCGGAAACTTAGAGGGCGAGAACGGACTTTGCGCACTTGAGGCACTCATGCAGGGATTCTGTGCGCTGGGCGGCTACTTTATGCAGGTGGACGTGCTGGACGTGCAGGAGCTGCTGGCAGCGCGTGAGCACCCCGAGCAGTATAAAACGCTTTCGGTGCGTGTGTCGGGCTGGAATGCAAGGTTTGTGACCTTGGATGACGTTTGGCAGCGCATGGTGATGGAGCGCGCAGGTTACCTACCCGAGGAGTAAGATATGCTGGTTGCCGAGATACAGAGATTTTGCACGCATGACGGCCCCGGGCTGCGCACTACCGTGTTTTTCAAGGGCTGTCCCTTGCGCTGCGTGTGGTGCCATAATCCCGAAACGCAGAAATTTACGCCCGAGATCATGCTGCACACCTCGCTTTGCATCGGCTGCGGTGCATGTGTTGGCGCATGTCCTACCGGGGCGCAGGTTCTGACACAAAACGACCGCCGCCGTGTGGTATCATTGTGTGGGAATTGCTTTGCATGTGCCAAGGTTTGCCTGACCCAGGCTTGCAAGGTGGTCGGAGCGGAAATGAGTGCTACGCAGATTGTGCGCGAGGTCATGGCAGACGCTGCGTTTTACGGCACGTCGGGCGGTGTGACGCTTTCGGGCGGTGAACCGCTTTGCGCCAAGGGCATAGCAGAGCTGCTGCGCTTGCTGAGGGAGCAGGGCTTGCACGTCATCGTGGAAACAGCGGGGGCGTGTGGGGAGCAGGTCATGCGCGATTGCGTACCCTACGTGGATGAATTTTACTTTGATATCAAGCATACCGACGCGCAAATGCACCTGCAGCTGACAGGCGCTGCGCCCGATGCGATATGGCGCAATCTTGCAGTGGCGGATGAATTGGGCGCAAAAACGCGCCTGCGCTGCCTGATGGTCAGCGGTCTTACTACCTCTGATGCGCATATCGAGCGAGTGGCTGATATGTATGCTGCGCTGCAGCATTGCACGGGCGTGCAGCTTTTGCGCTATCATCCCATGGGCGGCAGCAAGGCGGCTGCCTTGGGACTTGCAAATTCGGGCAGGGCAGAATGGGTGCCCACCGATGCGCAGCTGGCGCGTGCAGAGCGCATTCTTATGCAAAGAAACGTACCGATTTTGACATAAATCACATAAAAAACGGAGAGGAAAGGCATGAAAAGAGAATACACCGCAGACCAGATCAAGCTGCTGCAGCTGCTTTCCAAGGAGTTTCCCACAATACCCACGGTTGGCGCGGAGATCGTCGCGCTCAATGCCATTTGCAATCTGCCCAAGGGCACCGAGCATTTCATGAGTGATTTGCACGGTGAGAGCGAGGCGTTTGCGCATATTCTCAATAACTGCTCGGGCGTCGTGCGCGAAAAGGTGCGCGATATCTTCGGCGGCGAGATGAGCGAGGAGGAGCAGCGTAATTTTTGCACGCTGATCTATTATCCCGCGGAAAAGATCGAGGAGCTTCGCCTGCATGGTGAGAACACGGTGGAGTGGTACAGCCAAACGCTGTATCGCCTTGTGGACGTTGCGCGCTCGGTGGCTTCCAAATATACGCGCTCCAAGGTGCGCAAGGCGTTGCCGGATGCGTATCGCTACGTAGTGGACGAGCTGCTGCATACCTCGGGCGAGGAGCATGACAAGCAGGCGTACTATACGCATATCATTTCCACCATCATTGAAGTAGGTGAGGGGAATGCGTTTATCGAGGCACTTTGCAGCTTAATCAAGCGCATGGCGGTGGATTGCTTGCACGTGGTGGGCGATATTTATGACCGCGGACCGCATGCAGACCGTATCATGGAAATGCTTTGCGCGCATCATCGCGTGGACGTGCAATGGGGTAACCACGATATCGTGTGGATGGGTGCTGCTGCGGGCAGCGAGGTCTGCATTGCCACCGTGCTCAACTTTGCGCTGCAATATAACACGCTTGCCATGGTGGAAAATGCTTACGGCATCAGCCTGCGCGATCTGATCGAGTATGCGCAGGAAACGTATAAGGGCAGCACGTGGTTCTTGCCGCGCAATCCCGACGATGCGTATTACGTCAAAAACCGCATGGACAATCTTTCCCGTGCGCATGAGGCGATCGCAATTATTATGTTTAAGCTGGAAGGGCAGCTGATCGCGCGCCATCCCGAATACGGCATGGATTCGCGCAGACTGCTGGACAAGATCGATTACGAGCGTAAGAGTGTGCGTATCGGTGATGTGGAGTACGCGCTCAACGAGTGCAATTTCCCCACGGTCGATCCCACCGACCCTTACCGCTTGACCGAGGCGGAGGCAGAGATCATGCGCGCCTTGCGCAAATCCTTCCGTCATAGTGTGCTGCTGCAAAAGCACGTGCGCTTTTTGTACGAGCACGGCAGCCTTTACAAAATTTATAACGGCAATCTCTTGTTCCACGGCTGCGTTCCCATGCAAGAGGACGGCAGCTTTGATGCCATTCGCGTCAGCACGGGCGGTATGCTTGCGGGCAAGGGATATATGGACTTTTGCGATAAGATGGCGCGTCGCGCGTTTTACGCAAACGATCAGGATGCAAGGGATTTCATGTATTATTTGTGGTGCGGCAAGCAAAGCCCGTTGTTCGGCAGAGCGCGCATGACCACTTTTGAGCGCTACTTCATTTCGGACAGAGAAACGTGGCGCGAGCCTAAAAACCCCTACTACAGCCTGATCGAGCATTACGAATCGGTTTGCGGCATTCTTTCCGAGTTCGGGCTGGATGCTTCGCGTGCACACCTGATCAACGGGCACGTGCCTGTGCGCGTGGGTAAGGGCGAGAGCCCCATCAAGGCAGGCGGCAAATACGTGCTGATCGACGGCGGCTTTTGCAAGGCATATCACGATACCACGGGCATTGCGGGCTATACGCTGATCTTCTCATCCAAGGGGCTGCGCTTGGTGGCGCACGGCTCGTTTGAGGGCAAGATCGCAGCCATTCGCGAGAACAAGGATATCATTGCCACAACCGACGTGGTGTTTGAAATGATGAGCCACAGAATGCTTGTGCGCGATACGGATGACGGTAAATTGATACTGGAGCGCATGGAAGACCTCAGGCTTTTGCTCGAAGCCTATCGCTCGGGCGTGATACAGGCGCTCAGGTAAAGAAATTCGTCAAATTTTTTGAACTTTTTGCCCAAAAAGTGTTGACAATATTTGTGAATAGTGCTATGATAATGCGGTGCGCTTCGGCGCACCGCATTATCATATATTGGTATAAGAAATATTTTCATATTTTAAGGAGAAATGTTATGACAACCGAGCAGCTGATCACACAGATCATTCTTACGGTTTCCATTTGCATGATCACCGGTCTTTTGGTAACAAGACTGGTTCGTCTTTTGAATTTGCCCGATGTAACCGCATACCTGCTTGCGGGTGTAATGGTGGGCACGTTCTGCCTGGGCGGTGTTTCGCTGGGCGGTTATTACTTTGGCTATAACGAGCACGTGTTTGAGCAGGAAACGCTGAGCGTGGTGTTTGACGTTATCTGCAGTCTGGCACTTGGCTTTATCGCGTTTGCCATCGGTAGTGAGTTCCGTTGGTCCTCGCTCAAGAAAACGGGTAAGGAAGCCACGGTAATTGGTATTCTCCAAGCAGTTGTGGCAACGCTTTTGGTGGATGCTGCGCTGATCGGCACGCACTTCGTACTGCTGAGCGTGACCGGTAAGGACATTCTGCCCCTGCCCGCAGCTATTTTGCTGGGTGCTATTGCGTCCGCAACCGCACCTGCGGCAACTTTGATGGTTGTGCGTCAGTATAAGGCAAAGGGCCCCTTGACCAGCATTCTTTTGCCCATCGTTGCGCTGGACGATGCGGTTGGCCTTGTGCTGTTTGCGGTTTCCGCAGGCATTGCAAAGGCAATGATGATCGGTGAGGTTTCGATCGTTTCGATCGTGGTCGAGCCTATTCTGGAGATCGTGTGCTCGCTGGTGCTGGGTGCGGTCATCGGCTTTGCACTTACCTTTGCAGAGAACTTGTTCCACTCCAACTCCAACCGTCTGTCGCTGTCGATTGCCTTCGTATTCGTTACGGTGGCAGCCGCTATGCTGCACTTTGAGGTAGGCGGCGTACATATCGGCTTCTCTTCGCTCTTGACCTGCATGATGATGGGTACGGTTTTCTGCAATTTCTGCCCTTGCTCCGAGGAAATGATGGAAAGAACCGACAAGTGGACCAAGCCCATTTTCATTCTGTTCTTTGTTATCAGCGGCGCTGAGCTGGATCTGAGCGTGTTTGCGCAGCCCCTGTTTATCGCGATCGGCTTGATCTACATTCTGTTCCGTTCGCTGGGTAAGTACTATGGTGCGCTTGGCAGCTCCATGCTGACGCATTCGGATCCCACCATTAAAAAGTACCTTGGCATTACGCTGCTGCCTCAGGCAGGCGTTGCGCTGGGTATGGTGACCACGGTGTGCGCAGACCCCGAGCTTGCAAGCGTGGCAAGCACGGTGCGCTTTGTCATTCTGTTTGCAGTGCTGATCTACGAGGTATTCGGACCTATGATGACCAAGTGGGCGCTGACCAAGGCAGGCGACATTACCGCTAAGCCCGAGGGCAAAACCGCGCGCCGCCACAACGTAGGACATAAGCATCACAAGGCGTAAAGCCGTATACAGACAAAAAAGCCCGCGATTCGCGGGCTTTTTGTTCACCATATTTTGAAAATTTATGAAATTTCGTTCAATTTGCCAATTACAAATTTCATAAAAAAATGTTATAATGGTAACAGCAAAGTAAAGTACCCATGCGAAATGACAATCAAAGGAGGCACTTTCATGTTCTCGGTAGGTGACTATATGGTTTACGGTATCAGCGGTGTTTGCCGGGTAGAGGATATCTGCGCTTCACCGTTTGACAAAAAGGATACGCGTACCTTTTATATGCTGCGTCCGCTTGGGGCAAGTGCGGGCTCTGTGATCTACACGCCCACCGATAACGCGCAGGTTGCCATGCGTCCTTTGATGACCGTGGAGCAGGCAGAGCAGTTAATCGGGCTTTTGCCGAGCATTCTGCCCTTGGAAATTCCCACCGAGAAAATGCGCCGCGATATTTACAGGCAGACCATGCAATCCTGTGATCCCGTGCAGTACGCGCGCCTGATCAAAACCGTGCGCTGCCGTCGCGCGGATATGCTTGCGCAGCATAAGAGACTGTCCGAGACCGATTCGGATTTTGAGCGTAATGCCAAGCTGTCCTTATATCACGAGCTTGCCGTGGTGCTGGATAAGCCCTATGCCGAGATCGAGCCGTTTTTGCTGGAAAGATCGGAAACGGCGTGAGAATTACAATATGATAAGATAAAGGAGCTGCTTCATTAAAGCAGCTTCTTTTTGTGTTTAGGACGTGAAAGTCAACCGTGGGTGCCCCTTCCCCCGCGGACGTTCCGCTTCACTGCGTTTTCGCTCCACTGCGGGCACCCTTCCCCCAAGGGGACGGCTTTTTGGCACGCATCCGTCTTGTACGGTTGTCCGTTGAGGGCAACTCAAAAAAGCCGTCCCCTTGGGGGAAGGGGACCCGCAACGAACGGAACGTAGTGGAGTGAGTGTCCGCGGGGGAAGGGGCACCATACGGACATTCCATCACCTTGTCAGATACGTGAAAAGGGGCTGAGCCAAACTAAGTTGACTCAGCCCTTTTTATGTCTTTTCAGCAATCGATGCCGTAAAGCTCGGTGTATTTCTTTTCAAGATAATCGGTGTAGACCGTGGGATCAAACGCCTCTCCCAAGGCGTCTCTCAGCAGTTGCTCGGGCTTTTTGGTGCAGCCGTGCTGCCAGATGTGCTCACGGTTCCAAGCGTTGATGGGGGCAAAATCACCCGTGGCAAGGCAAGCGTCCACGTCCACGCTCTCGCGCATTTTCTCAAGCAGCTGTGCGCCGTAGGCACTACCCAGCGCATAAGAGGGGAAGTAACCGATGCCGCCGCCCGACCAATGGCTGTCCTGCAGCACGCCGTGCGTATCGTCCGGAACTTCCACGCCAAGGTATTCCATGTAAAGCGCATTCCAAGCCGCGGGCAGGTCCTTGACTTCCAGTTCGCCCGACATGACCCTCTTTTCAAGCTCATAGCGCACCATGACGTGCTGGCAATATGTAACCTCATCAGCCTCCGTGCGGATCAGCGAGGGTGTGACCTTGTTGATGGCGCGGTAAACGTCCTCTGCCGTGTAGTTTGCAAGCTGCGCGGGGAAACACTCCTGCATTTTGGGGAATACGTAGGTGACAAACGCGCGGCTTCTGCCAAGCAGATTTTCGTAAAAACGGCTCTGGCTTTCGTGAATGCCCATCGAAACGCCGCCGTCCAGCACGGTATAGGCAAGGGAATCGTCCGAGTTGAGGTCATAGAGCGCGTGGCCGCCCTCATGGATCACGCTGAACATCGAGCTTGCCAGGTTGCCACGGTCATAGTTGGTGGTAATGCGCACGTCGTGGTGCGAGCCAAGGCTGGTGGTGAAGGGGTGCTCGGTGGTGCCAAGACCGCAATGCGCCATATCAATGCCCATGATCTGCATCAGCGCAAGCGAGAAGGCTTCCTGTTCGTCCTCGGGGAAGTCACCCAGAATGCAAGCGTCGGAAACTTGCTCGGATTTGCCGATTTTGGCGATCAGCGGCACCAGGCGACTTCTCAGCGTACCGAAAAATTCGTCGCACTTGTCCATGGTCAAGCCTTCCTCGTATTTGTTCAGGCAATAGTTATAGGGGTGCATGTCGGGCGCACAGTAGGTTGCAAAGCGGCGCTCGGTGGCAAAGATCTGCTCAAGATAAGGGCAGAACAGCGCAAAGTCGTTGGTTTCCTTGGCGGTATGCCAAGCGTCGTCTGCTTCTACCAACAGCTGCTGATATGCCACGAATTCCTCTACGGGAATCTTTTGCATCTCCTTGATGTCCTTGATCGAAATTTCAACGGCACGCGCTGTTTTCGCGTCCAGCTCTTGCTTGTGCGCGTCCAGATATTCAAGCAGGTCTACGGTCTGCTGACCCGTGGAGAGCAGGTAGCTTTCACGGCTGAGGATCGAGAGTGTTTGTCCTCTGTTGGCGGCAGTGCCCTTGGGCGCGGTGGTTGCGCCATCGTAATAGATCAGTGCCATGGCGTGACCGAATGCGCAAAGCTTGGCTTGCAGCTCCTTGAACTGTTCGCAGGCTTGATTGAGTTGCATCATAGGGAATACCTCCTTATTTCACTTGAGCATTTTTGCTTTGAGCGCAAGGATGCGGCGCACGGCTGCATCAATCATGCTCTCGGGAATGGTGCCGTCGCGCACAGCGTCAAGCACCGCGGGATATTGGTGCCAGTAGGAGGTGCAGCAAAGCAGATCGTTGCCCGAAAGCACCGCCTGTACCGCAGAAGCGCGGTCGCCCGTGTAAAGCGTAATGGCGTTCATATCCAAAGAGTCGGTCATAATCAAGCCCTCAAAGCCCATTTGCTCGCGCAAAAGGATATGTACGGCAGGGGAGAGCGATGCGGGAATTTCGGCATCCATGCAGGAAACAATGTTGTGCGCTACCATGACGATGGGTGCACCGGCGGCAATACCTGCGCGGAAGGGAGCGAGGTCGCGCGTCATGAATGTTTCAATGTCGCGATCGTCACGCGCGATAGAGGTGTGTGTATCCACGTTGTCGCCATAACCGGGGAAGTGCTTGAGACTTCCGATCATGCCGTGCTCCTCCATGCCCTTGACAACTGCCGTGATGTACGCGGCGGTCTCGGCGGGATCGTGCGAGGCGGTGCGCTTAAAGATAAAGCATTCGGGATTGCCCGACATATCGCAAACGGGGGCGTAGTTAAAGTTGACGCCCAGGTCGAGGAGAAAATCGGACTTTTCGCAAGCGTCGGCATAAGCGGCATCGGGACCGCCGGCAGCCATCAGCTCACGGGGAGAGGGGAAGGGCTTTTCGCGGAATGCGGGATACTTGGAGGCGCGTACCACAACACCGCCCTCGCAATCTGCTGCAATAAACATGGGAACGGGGGATGCGGCTTGATAGGAGGCAAGCAGCGCGCGCACGTCCTCGGGCGTGCGGTTTGCAAAGTCAACGGCGTAAAGGGTAAAGCCGCCGATGTGGTAATCGGTCACTGCCTGCATAGCGGTTGCATCGTCCTGCGGACGGCGCACCACAAACATTTGTCCAACCTTTTGTTCCAGCGTCATGCCGGCAAGAATTTGTTCTACGTTCATGTCATTCTCCTTAAATCTGAGATTTAATCTAAGATGCCAAGGTATTCTTCCAACGTAATGCCGCGCTCATGCATCTCGGCAGCAGCTTCGGCACCCACAAAGCGGTAATGCCAAGGCTCGTAGGAATAGCCTGTGATGTCAGTCTTGTCTGCGGGGTAGCGCAAAATAAAGCCAAAGCGGTGCGCATTGTTCTGCAGCCACTCATAGGCGGGATTTTGTGCAAAGGTTTCGTCCAGCACCACGTAATTGGTGCTGATTAAGTCAATGGCGTTGCCCGTGTGGTGCTCACTTGTGCCGGGGGCAGCCGAGTAGGTCAGCACGTATTCGCGTGCCTGCTGCTCGCTCCAATCGGGATGCGCTGCCATTTCCTGACCGATATAGGTGTTAAACAGGGATTGCTGGTAAGCGTAAGAGCGGTAGCCGCTGGTCACCACGATGTCGGTGTAGCCTTGCGCATGCAGCTCTGCAATCAGCGCTTCGGTCGCCTTGGCAACGTACAGGCGCAGCTCGATCTCCTTGCCGTAAAGCGTCAGCTCGCTGTCCAGCTTGGTCAGATCGGGTGGACAGTAATGCTCACCCGAGGGGTGCGTCTTGTTGAGCAGCACCAGATATTCGGGATTTTGCGTATTGATATAATCGGATTCTCCCGGGTCTTTGTGATTCTTGCAGCCGCCTGATGATACGGTAATGCAGCACGCAAGGCAAAGAGGCAGCAGAATTGCTTTTACAAAATTCATAAGAAACTCCTTACGGTTTGGTTTCCACCATCAAGAAATAGGGAGAGGTGGGGGAGTTGATGATCTGTACGCGTGTGACGCATACCTTAAAGCGGGAAAGCGAGGCGAGATATTCGCAAACCATCTTGCCTTCCTCGTCGCCCTCCTTGTGACCGGGGTAAATGGCAATGTTGAGAATGCCGTCGCGGTCCAGCAGCTCAATAGCGTCGCGAATGGCGGGCAGGGTGGTCTCGCGCATGGTGGTAATGGACTTGTCGCCACCGGGCAGCCAGCCCAGGTTAAACATGCCCACGCGGAACGGAGTCTTGACGTATTCCTTGACCTTGTGGTGCGAGTCATGGATCAGGGTGTAGTTTTCGGGGCAGCCTTGCTCGGCAAGATTTTTGCGTGTGGATTCCACCGCCTGAGCCTGAATGTCAAAGGCGTAAACGTGCCCCTCGGGGCCAACAGCCTTGGAAAGAAACGCGGTGTCATGTCCGTTGCCCATTGTGAAGTCCACAACGGTATCGCCCTCCTTGATGTGGTTGCCGATAAAAAGCTTGTGCAGAGAAAGCAGGTCGATCATGTATAACTCTCCTTAGTTTTTCTTGGGCTTGTCGCCCTTATGCAAATCGGAGCGCAGGAATTTGAAGGCACGCTCCACGGCGTCCTTGGAATTGTACCATGGCTCTTGATCATATCTGTAGTCAAATTTTTTGCAGAACCAGCTCACATCCTCGCGCAGCTCGTCAAAATAGGTCAGCTCAACGCCTTCGCAATCGTCAATGAACGCGCCTATCTTTTTCTTGGGCAAGCGACCCTGTCCGTACTGCAGCAGCTTTTTGTAGTGCGGCAGGCAGAAATAGGGCTGGGATTTGAGCTTGGCAGGGAAGTCCTCGTCGGTGTTCCAAAGCAGCACGGCTGTGCCAACCATGTGCTCGAAATGGAACGCGATGCGGTTGCAAACGTAGCAGGAGCACTCCAGCTTTTCAATGCGCTTTGCCGACTTTGCGGGATTGCCGTGCAGCTCCTTGCGCAGCTGGTCAAGGTGGCTTTCCAGCGTCAGCGCCATGCCAAGGCGGTTCTTGCGCACAAACATCATGTCGTAATGCGTGCGGCAAAAGCCCTCCTCGTTGGTGCGAATGCGAATGTCGGGCTCCATCATGGAAGCGCCCAGAATCAGATCCAGCTCATTCTCCTCCAACTTGTTGTAAATGGCGCAAAAGGGGCAGCCGAGCGAATGGTCTGCAGCCGAGGCTTCAAACGCCTCGTTGACGGGTATGGTATAGATCTGTTCCATGTGTACCTCCAAAAGTATATCTTCTTTGATTATAGCATGTCCTGCACGTCGGATGCAAGTGAATTTTGTAAATTATTGCGCGCGGAAATACGCATCCGCCAGGCTATTGAAGAACAGTCTGCGCGTGCGGAACAGCTCGGTCTTGTTGCGTCCAAAATGCACGGCATTGGTCAGCAGCATGCCCCAAAGGCGGCTTTCTCTGTCCACGTAGAGTGCCGTTCCCGTAAAGCCCGTGTGTCCGTAGCTGCCTTCCGAGAACAACGCGCCCGTCATATACGAAAAGGTGGGCGTGAGCTGAAAGCCCAAGCCGCGGCTTTCGTTTTTGTCGGGGGTTGCATTGTATATGGCTTTTTCAAAGGTGCGGGGATTCAGATACATGCCGCTCTCGCATTTGCCGCCCGAGGCGATCATGCATGCGAATTTGGTCATATCGTCCAAGGGGGAGAATACGCCCGCGTTGCCCGAAACACCGCCAAGGAAGGAGGCGTTTTCATCGTGCACGCGACCGCAAAGGTACTCGCCGTGCAGAGCGGAAAGCTCGGTGGTGACCACGTTTTTGGTTGTGGGATTATAGCAGGTTTTGTGCATGCCCAGCGGCTCGAACACCTCGCGCGAAGCCAGCACGTCCAAGGGGGCGCCGCCCACCTGCTCCAGTATTTTTTGCAGCAGGATATAACCCATGCAGGAATAGTGCACCTGCTCACCGGGGGCACACCATGCGGAAGAGCGCAAAATGACCTCTACCGCCTTTTGCGGGTCATCGGTCTGCGTCCAGAGCGGAATGTGCGGCGTCAGTCCGGAATTGTGGTGCATCAGGTGGCGCACGGTGACGTCACCGCGTCCTGCGGGGGCGTCCTCGGGGATGTCAAAATAGCGCGAAAGGGGATCGGTCAGCGCGATCTCGCCGCGCTCTACCATGCGCAGCGCAACCATGGTGGTGCTGACCAGCTTGGAAAGCGAGGCAAGGTCAAACAGCGTGTCGCGCTCTAAGGGCAGGGGAGAGGGATTGACCTGTCTCTGCCCCATAAATCCGCTGTCAAGTACGCGGTCTTTGCAGCCGATGGCAAAAGCCACGCAGGGGTATGCGCCTGCGTCCAGTCCATTTTGCAGTATTTCTCTTGCGCGGGAAAAATCGGGAGTGCTTTTCATGAAATTCATGCTCCTTTCGCCTTGGTGATCTGCTTTTATTATAACGCATTTTTGTTATTTGCACAATAGCTTTTTCACATAATCGACAAAAAATTGTGACAATCGACTTGACATGCGATTTTTTTGGTGCTATACTTGTTAATAAGAAGAAAGGTGCATTTGCAGAAATGCCGATATGCCTTGTTTCGAATATTTTTATTGGAGGAATTTTTATGAAAAATTCTATGGTAAAAGCTCAAATTCGTTCGGTATGGGGCTTTAAGAACTCCCTTCTGGCAACCTTGGCGTTTATTCTGTTTGGCATTGTGGCTTTCGTCCTGTCCCTGACCGGTATCGGAGCTTTGCTGCTGCCCTTGTTAGCAATGGGTTACGCTTCGCTTTG
>JAZOLE010000159.1:0-41908 GCA_045652835.1 Eubacteriales bacterium
GCTGGCACATCCCGAAAAGAAATACCAAAACAGGCTGGGGCTCTCGGTTACCAAAAAGGTGGGGGGAGCTGTGCAGCGCAATCGCGCCAAGCGCATCATTCGCGCAGCGTACAGACAGCTTGTGGGCAAAAAGCCGCTCAAGACGGGATTTCTGATCGTGATCAGCGCAAAACCCGAGATCGCGGGCAAGTCCTCAAAGGACGTATACGCCGATCTGTCCCGTGCTATGCAAAAGCTTGACATGTACACCAAAGGGAACACCCCGTGAATTACCTGTGTAAATTACTCATTCGCTTTTACAGAAAATGCTTCTCTCCGCTCAAGCCGCATCCCACATGTAGGTTCACGCCTACCTGTTCTGCCTACGCTCTTGAAGCGTATACTCATCGTGGCTTTGTTGTTGCCTCACTGCTCACGGCGTGGCGCATTCTGCGGTGCAACCCGTGTTGCCCTGCGGGATTCGATCCCGTGCCCATGACAGGCTTCAAAACTATGGGATGGCGGTACAAAAAACCGAAAAAGTCCGAGCGAGAGGGGAATGACAACGCGTCCGATCTGTGATCGGACAGCCCCGCTTTGTCCCGTTCCGACAGAGTATGTGGGCGTATACTCCATAGAAGGCGCATGCCTTCATAAATACGAGAGAGGAATTCTTTGCCGCACAAGGCAAAGAGAGAGAAAACATGACTATGAACAAAAAAGACGTAAAGTCTGTGCTTGTCAAGCTGATTGCAGGGCTGGTGCTGGCGTTTATGCTGATCGGTGCAACCGTTCCCGCTGCATTTGCAGAAGAAGAGGTGACTACCGAGGCAGAGCAGACCACCGAGGCGGAATCCACCGAGGCTGAAACCGCTGCGCCCGAGCAGGAGCAGAGCAACGTAACTCTTTCCGAAAGCCTGATCAAGGACCTTGCAGCTGTGCTTGGCAGTAATGATCTCGCACGTCAGCTGTTTATGGCTGCTGCAGGCTACAACCAGGCAGGTCAGTATCTGAAGTATACTGCCAATGAGGGCAAGTATCTCAACGATAAGGACGAGTTTGACTTTGATCCTACGCTGAGCATTCAGGATGGCTTTACCGCTGTCCAGAACTGGGATGATATCAAGGCGTATGCAATCGAGATTCTCAAAGCTGCTGCAAATCTGTCCAAGAAGGACGTAACCGTTCCCGCAGATCTGACCCATGATGATGCTAAGGCAATCGTCGAAGTTATGAAGGGCACGGTTGACCTTGAGAACAAGGGCGGCTTCTTTGACGCGATTTTGCGCGGTGTCGGTTACGTGCTCGGACTGATGACCAAGTACCTGACCTTTGGAACCAACAACTATATTCTGTCGCTGCTGTATTTCGGTCTTGTTGTCGAGCTGCTCATGATCCCCATGGCGATCTCGCAGCAAAAGAACATGATCAAGCAGGCAAAGCTGCGCCCCAAGGAAATGGCGATCCGCAAGCGTTATGCAGGCAGAAACGACCAGGCAACCATGCAAAAGGTTAACCAGGAGATCCAGGAGCTTTATCAAAAAGAGAATTACAGCCCCTTCAGCGGCTGTCTGCCTCTTCTGATCCAGCTTCCCATCATGATCGCGCTGTATCAGGTGGTCATTGATCCCGCATTCTACGTGCTGGGTCAGGCAAAGGCGTTCTCTACGGCTATGATGCAGTATTTCACCACCTCGCAGGCAGCAGGCGGCTTTGGCGGCGTGCTGAACTCCGACAGAGGTACAATCGAGATCCTTTCCAAGCTGCGCGAAAACGGCATCGAGGCATTCGAGAGCCTGAAGAATTTTGCGTATTTCCAGAATTCCGATGCGCTGTATAACGCGCTGAGCGGTATTGAAGAGGCAGGCGGTATTCCCAGTGTCAACATCGGCTCTTGGAACTTCGGTCTGACTCCTTGGAGTGCCGTGACCACAGGCGGTGGCTTCTTTGCAAGTCACTGGTGGCTGCTGCTGGTGCCCGTGCTGACCTTTGTGGTGTACTTTGCATCCATGAAGATCAACCGTAAGCTGTCCTATCAGCCCACCACCGCAGAAAACGATAAGGCAACCGGCTGCTCCAACAACATGATGGATATCATGATGCCCATGATGTCGGTTTATATCGCATTCATCGTACCCGCAGCAATCGGCGTATACTGGATGTTCAAGAGCGTGCTGACCACCATCAAGCAGCTGATCATGAAGCAGATCATGCCTCTGCCCAAGTTTACCGAAGAGGATTACAAGGCAGCAGAGAAGGAGCTTTACGGTAAGAATCCTCCCAAGGCTCCCAAGGCAAGCAGCGGCACCAGAAATTCCAACGTGCGCTCGCTGCACCATATCGACGACGACGAATATGACTCCAAGGGCAACTATATCGGCAGACCCGAATCCGCCAAGGAGCAGGACGAGGATGCCGAGCAAAAGAACCAAAAGGCACCTGCTATGGCAGAGCCGCTCAAGGACGAGTCGGATAAGCATGCCAAGGATCATGCCTCCGATGATAAAAATTCATAAGACTGACAAGAGGATATAATTGTGAGAAAAGAAACAGTTGTAAGTGCAAAGACCGTCGAGGAAGCAGTTGCCAAGGCTGTAGAGGAACTCGGCGCAAAGAGTGCACAGGATATTGAATATACCGTGCTGGAGGAGCCTAAGAAGGGTCTGTTCGGCATTGGTGCGGTACCCGCAAAGATCAGCGCAAGCTACACCATTGGCGGTGAATATCTGGCGCTGGAATTCTTAAAGAAGCTGGTTGCCGACATGGAGCTTAACCTGACCGTAACCTTGACTGACGGCGATAACGATGATAAGCTGATCAACATTGACGGCGAGAACGCAGGCGTTCTGATCGGTCACCACGGTGACACGCTGGATTCGCTGCAGTATCTGGCAAACCTTGCTGCGAACAAGAAGCAGGAGGGCGTGAAGAGAGAGTACGTTAAGATCACCGTAGACGTTGAGGGCTACCGCGCAAAGCGTGAGATGACGCTGCGCACCCTGGCAAGAAGAATGGCTGATAAGGTGCTCAAGTACAAGAAGAGCGTCATGCTCGAGCCCATGAATCCTTACGAGAGAAGAATCATTCACTCCGAGATCCAGCACATCGAGGGCGTTTCCACCAACTCGATCGGCTCGGAGAACAACCGTAAGATCGTGATCTACCTTGAGGAAAAGACCGCTAAGAAGGGCAAGAACGAGGAGTTCGCATCCTTTAGCGAGGAATATTGATTCACATAATAAAACAAGGCTGCGTCCGACGGACGCAGCCTTGTTTTTTGTGAAATGTTTGTGCTTACATTGCTATTGTAAGACGTGGGATAATTGCATTATTCGGGTTATACTATTCTATCAACCATGATGTTGACGTAAAGGTCGTTTACAATGCCTGTCACATAGCCGATGACCGTGACGTTTTCATATTCCATGGAATCCAGCGTTGCTTTAAGGCTTGCGTCCGGATAAGTCAAACTGCCCATGAGCGTCGTGCCGTAGATGAACATGTTATAGTATTTTCCATCCTCAGCGGAAAACAGCATACCGGAAACTTCTACATAGATAGGATCGATCTGCTCCATGGTCAACAGAGCATCAATCTGTTCTCCCGTGAGCTTTTGGGGTTCTTTGGATGCAACTTCGGTGTGACCTGTAACGGTGACAACGGTATCTTGCACGAATTCTTTGGCAAGTGCATACGTTTTGGTGGAACCGATTACTGTTACCGTATCACCGACCTGTACACCCGGATCAGTCTCCAAATAGACAAGAATGGTACCAGTGCCGTCGTCCAACAAAAAGCTCTGCGCATTCACACATATGACAACACCGCTCGTGGTGTAATACCCACTGTCACTTGTCAGAATGGTTGCCACGTCAGCCTCAATCAGCACGGGCGGCTCATCGGGCTCCGGTTGGATGGGAGTTATGGGGATGACGTTGTCCAACGAACAGCCCGCATTGAATTCAATGATGCCGTAGTAGTTGATAAAATGACCTGTTACGGTGATAATATCACCAACCTGCAGGTGCTTTGCTCCGTCTCCTCTCAAACGGTAGCACGTGATGAGTCTGGAGAAATCGCCGTCTACGACAATTGTAACGGTAATGTTTTCGTATATCTCATTCCATTCGGTATCGACCCACACAATCTCACCTGTCAGCGTGTATGCATTTTGTGAGACCTCGTCCCAATCAAGACCATAAGCAATGTCGAGAATATCCGAAGGGGTCAAGTCGGTAGGCTCGTCAGGCTCGCACGGTGAGATATTGCAAACCATAATATTGAGGTAGGTACCATCTTCAACGCCGGTTATAAAGCCGATAACGTTGATGGGCTTTTCGTCCAAAGGATTGAGAATTTCTTGCAGGGCAGCATCGGGATACGTCAGACTGCCAATCAACGCCGTGCCGTCGATGTTGAGATGATAGTTTTTGCCGTCTTCCGAAATCATAAGATTACCGGTCAGTTGGACATAGGATGTTGCAAACGTTTCCGGAGTCGCAAGTGCGTTCAGCTCTTCTGCAGTGATAGCTTTCGGTTCATACAACCAGAATTGGGCGTGGTCTTCCACGGTTACAACAGTGTCCTGCGAGAACTGCTTGGCAAGTGCGTACTTTTTGGTTGTGCCGACTACGGTAACGATATCACCTATCTCCACCTCGGGCTGTGCTTGCAGATTGACCAGAATGACGCCTGTACCGTCATCTAACAGGAAGCTTTGCGTATTGATGCCAATGACAATTCCGCGTGCGGAATAGAGACCGTTGGCACCTGCCAGAATGATGGCAATGTGTGCTGCAACAGGCGGTTCCGGCTCGGGTTCAGTCGTAGGAGGCTCAGTGGTAGGAGGCTCTGTGGTAGGAGGCTCTGTGGTAGGAGGCTCTGTGGTAGGAGGCTCAGTGGTAGGAGGCTCAGTGGTGGGAGGCTCAGTGGTAGGAGGCTCAGTGGTAGAAGGCTCAGTGGTAGAAGGTTCAGTGGTAGAAGGCTCAGTGGTAGAAGGTTCAGTGGTAGAAGGCTCAGTGGTAGGAGGCTCTGTGGTGGAAGGCTCAGTAGTAGACTCGGTTGTTTGTGTCGTAGTGGTTTCTTCTTGGCCGACCGGGGCAAAATACGCATAAACGCGCATGCTATCGGAAAGCGGTGCATCTTTTAAGGAGCTTGCCGTAAAGGGCTTCTCCCAGACGCCGTCATCCCAATACCAGCCGCGGAAGACGTAGCCTTCCTTTTCAGGGTTAGGAGGTAATTTGAGCGCTTGGGTAGTCGATGTGGTAACGGTGTCGTATACTTGACCGTCTACGATAAAGGATACTTCTACTTTTACTCCTCCGCAGGCTGCAAATGCAGGCATGAGCAGCGTCAGGAGCATCAGTAAAATCAGAAATTTGGAAAAAAGATGCTTCATGGATGTGTTCCTTTCTTGTAATTTTTGAATGTTTCCAAGGAGATCCGAAGGAGGCACTCACATATCGTAATTATAACGCATATTCCCGGGATTGTCAAGCCAAAAACTGCCATAAAGGAAAACCCACCGTTTGAGCTGACGGTGGGTTGCATTTGTATGACGCTATGCCGGCACGACCAGTCTGATCGCGCATTCGGTCAGAAAAGCTGCCGCGCAGGATACTACGGCAACCAAGGTCAAGCCCTTTCCCTTGTAGGCGAAAATGCCGCCCACGATCAGTCCTGCTGCGCCCGAAATCACGTTACCCGTGGCGTAAAACGCGGCAGGCAGCGTCATGGCGGACAGCACGGCGTAGGGGATGTAGTAAAGGAAGGATTTGATAAAGCGGTTATTGATCTTCTTGCGCATGGCGGCAAAGGGAATGGCGCGCACAAGATAGGTTGAGCCTGCGAGAACGAGCAGATAGATCCAGAAGTCCGTCATGCTGCCACCTCCTCTGCGTCAGCTTCTTCATCCTTAACAGGGAAGAGCAGCGCACCTGCCACAGCCGCAACAATGGCGCAAATGCTGACCGAGATGCCCGAGGAGATTTGATTAAGGCCCGGGATAAAGTAGAACGCACAATGCAAAAGCCCTGCAATGCCCACCACGGCAAGCACCGCGCGGGATTTGCGCGCTACAGGCGCGACGATGGCAAGGAACATGCCGTAAATGGCAAGGCAGAGGGCGCTGAGCACAATCGTGGGCAGCACGTTGCCAACAAGCGCGCCCAGCAGCGTGCCGAGCGTCCAGCCAACGTACGGAATGACCGAAAGACCAAGGAAGAATTTGGGATCGACCTCATCCTCGGCGGCAGCCACGGCAAAGATCTCGTCGGTCATAAAGAAGCCGAGCAGCCAACGCTTGATGCCGGTGAATTTGTCCGATACCTTTTGAGAGAGCGAGATCGACATAAACGAGTAGCGCACGTTGACGGTCAGCTGCGAGATCAGCATAGCAGCGTATTGCGCGGGATGGATCATAATATCAAGCGCGGCAAGCTGACCTGCCGAGGTCACGGTGGTCATGGAAATGATGACCGCCTGCCACCACGTAAAGCCCATGGAAAGCGCCATAATGCCAAACGAGAAGGATACCGAAAGGTACCCAAGGCCAATGGGAATGCCCGAACGCAATCCCCGAAGAAAGAGTTTCATAATAGGAGTTCCTTAAAGTAAATATATGAAATATTATAATGCCATACGGGGGATTTGTCAAGAGCTTGAACGTGTTTGCTCCACTGCTTTTGCGGGCGATCAGTGATCGCCCGCAAACCTTGGTGATTACAATATGAAACAGGAGCCACGGCTTTGTGACTCCTGCTTTGCGTTTTTTCAAAATCTCCTTGCGTATCCGCAGCGGCGGCACAGGGATTCGGTCACGCAGCGGCGACGGAAGCCCTCGACCATGGCGGTGGCACGCGGAGAGGTGAGAATGTCGGCAAGCGGCTCTCTGAACACGTTTCCAAGCGCGATCACGCCGTCGCTGTCAAGGCAGCAGGGCACCACCGTGCCGTCGCACAGAATGCCGAAATGGTCGCCAAGCCCGTAGCAATATACCGCGTTGCCCCCGTCGGGCGCGTCCTTGTCGGGCCATGCAAAGCGGTCGCCCCATTCAAGGTGCAGTTTTTCGCGAATGCGCACGCCACGCACGTTTTGCGTCCAATCCCCAGGCAGTTTTTCGCGCAAAAACGCCTCGATCATGGCGTTTCTGCCACCGTCGCAGCCCTTGTTCCACAGGCGGAATACCACGATAATGCCTGCGGCAGCCGCCTTGTCGGCAAAATCGGCAACGCCCTGCAGGTAGGAGTAAAAAGCGTCATCGCCACCCTCTTCAAAGCTGTGCAGCGAGATGCTGACCTTGTGCGGCTTGGCATCGATCAGCGCTTGCCCGCGGCGCGGCAGCAGCGTGCCGTTGGTGGTGATGATTGAGCGGAAATCACGCGCGGTCGCAAGCTCGATCATGTCGGGCAGGTCGGGGTGGGTCAGCGGCTCGCCCATCAGGTGATAGTACACGTATTTGGTCTGCCCCTCGAGCGCATCCAGCACGCGCGAAAACTCGTCCATGCTCATACGGCGCGGTGCGCGGCTGTGGCCGTGACAAAAGGAGCATGCCATATTGCAGATATTGGTGATCTCCACGTAAACGCGTGAGTACATAGTATGAGTGCTCCTTTCAAAAAACTTATTTGGCAATCTCCGCCCACAAAAGCAGGTGATCGGAGTGGCTGGGTTGCAGAAAGCCTGTGTCGGCAATGCGCCAAGGCGCGTCGCAAACGATATTGTCAATGCCCTCGCCCGATTCGGGGAAGGTGGGGTATCGGTTGGGATTTGCCAAGCTTGTGCTGCCAAATGTGGCAAAGCAGCCAAGATCGGCGGTGTTGAAATCTCCGGTCAGCACGTAGCCGGAGAAAGCTTTGGTCAGCGCGGCAAGCGCATCAAATTGCGGTGCGCGCAGGGCAGCCGACTCACAGGCAAGGTGGGTGTTGAAAAAGTCCACGCGCTCACCACTCGCGTCCAGTACCGCGTGCCCCACCGTGCGCGTCTCGTGTGCGCCCTCGCTTGGCAGCTCTGTGACCGTAAACGAACGAATGGGGAAGCGCGAAAGGACGGCTGTGCCGTATTCGCCGCCTGCAAAATCAATGGCGCGGCAGAAAGCGTAGTGCTCCCATCCGAGCGCCTTGGCAAGCTCTGATAGCGTGTCGCGCCCATGCACGCGCGAGGTGCCCACGTCCACCTCCTGCAAGCCCACCACATCGGGGGATGCCGACAAAATATCCTTGGCGATCACCGACATATCAAGCCCTGCATCATGCCCATGGCGAATATTGTACGTCACCACGCGTAATTTCATAGCCAAACACCCCTTTCGAAATCATATACCCATTATACCACGCCGGACGGGTGTTTTCAAGGGATTTTGGGAAAATAACAGTCCTGCCCATATGCCGCAATCATTGAAACAATAGGGACGTGCTATGCACGCCCCTACCGGTGTTTTTACTTATAAAGCGGTCCGAACGTTTGGCAAGCGCGGTAGTCCTGGCCTTCCTTGTCCATGCCGAACGCGTTCCAGACTGCAGGACGGTAAATATCGTCCTCGGGCACGTTGTGCATGCAAACGGGAATGCGCAGCATCGAGCACATGGTAATCAGGTCTGCGCCGATATGTCCGTACGAAATCGCGCCGTGGTTCGCGCCCCAGTTCATCATGACCTCGTAAGCGGTCTTGAACGGGCTGCCGTCCTTGCCGTCGCAGCGCGGTGCAAACCACGTGCAGGGCCAGGTGGGATTGGTGCGCTCCATGAGCGTGTCGGAAACCTCGTCGGGCAATCTGACCGTCCAACCCTCTGCAATCTGCAGCACGGGGCCAAGACCCTTGACCAGATTGAGTCTGATCATGGTGCAGGGCATTTCTGCCTTGGTGGTGTAGTGGCTGGAGAAGCCACCGCCACGGAAGTTATCAAGGCCTGCCTCGCACCAAACGGTTGCGTCGGTCATCTTCTTGATATCCTCGTCGGTTACCTCCCACCATCTCTTCATGATGGCGTTGCCGTTCTCATCGGTGCAAACGCCCGAAGCGTCCAAGCAAGCCGCGCCCGAGTTGAGCAGGTGGATAATACCGTTGGATTCTGCTGCCTTGCCTTCCAGCTTATAGCCGGTCACGCGCTCGGTTGCCTCGCCCGACCAGTAGGTGCGCACGTCTGCAAAGATCTGCGCGCGGTGGGTCAAGAGACGCATCATCAGCATGCCCATGCCGTTGAGAATATCGTTCTCGGTTGCCAAGGTGTAAGGCTCGCGTGCGCCCGCGTAGTCAAAGGAGGAGGAGAGCAGCGCCTCGGGGTAGTCGCAGTTGGGCCAATGGTCTGTCCACTGTCTCTGACCTTGGAAACCGCCTGCAATGGCGTTGTGACCAATCTTTTCTTCCTCGAAAGCATCGGGCAAATTGGGGTTTCCTGCCATCAGGTCCTTGATGATGCAGTACATCTTGACCGTGAATTCCCACTGCTTGCGCTTTTCTTCATCATTGAACTTGATCTTGCGCTGCTCGCCAAGGAACTCAACCGATTCGGGATTGTCGTCGCGACCCTCCTTGCAGTGCTCAAACGTCCAAGCAAGTGCCTTTTGGTATTCTTCTTCGTTATAAATGCCCTCTTCCATGCGGCGCAGGATTTCGACCTCGTCCACAGACTCCACGCGCATGCCAAAGTAGGATTCCATCATGTCCTGATCCATAATCGAGCCAGCAATGCCCATGCACTGCGAGCCGATCTGCAAATAGGACTTACCGCGCATGGTGGCAACCGCCACAGCCGCGCGACCAAAGCGCAACAGCTTTTCCTTTACGTCCTCGGGCATCTCGGAAACCTGATCGCGATCCTGCACCTCGTGGCCGTAAATGCCGAACGCAGGCAAGCCCTTTTGCGCATGACCCGCCAAAACTGCCGCAAGATATACAGCACCCGGACGCTCTGTGCCGTTAAAGCCCCAAACACCCTTGATGGTACGGGGATCCATGTCCATGGTCTCCGAGCCGTAGCACCAGCAGGGAGTTACCGACAGCGTAATGTCCACGCCCTCGCGTCTGAATTTCTCGGCACAAGCCGCTGCCTCGGGTACGCGACCGATGCAGGTGTCAGCCAGCACAACCTTGACAGGCTCGCCGTTGGAATAAAAGAGATTATCCTCAAAAAGCTTCTTTGCAGCCTCTGCCATAGACCATACCAGCGGCTCAAGCGATTCGCGCAGCATCATAGGGCCGCGTCTGCCGTCCACGATGGGACGAATACCGATGACGGGATAACCGCCTACGTATCTGTTGTTTGCCATAATAACCTCCATGCCGCCCTTGGCGGCTAAAATAGTTTTGGAACTTCACCGTGGAGCTTTGCTCCAAAAATGGGTCGCGACCCATTTTCAGGTGAGGTTTATGCGTGAATGCATACGAAGCAAATAGGTGAAGTAAACTTTCACGCTATTCCTCCGTGTGTGAATTTCGGGGATTTCGTAATTTCATTATAACGGATTTTGGGTCGGTTGTCAAGAATGGAATTGACGTGCTGTTTCGGAAATTTTTCGAACCTGTGTCGTCGCCCAATAAAAAAGCAACAGGAGCGTGCTCCTGTTGCTGGTCGATTAAGGATTTTTCTTGGTTTTTTTTGCTTTTATTATAAGTCTTCCGACAGTTACGGCAACTGCAGCCGTCAACCATGTCCAAAAGATAAATGAGATTATCAGCCCCACCGATAACCCGCCTTGATAAGCGGCAGGATTGAAAATATAAAACAGGTTTTGGCTTGTGAGAATACTGACCAATAAAAAAGTCATTCCTAAAAACGTCCACATGATTGCGAACCATGCATTTTTTCGCAGCGCAAGGCACAGAACACCCGCGACGATCAGATAGACAGATAGCAATAGTAGGATTCCCGACAGCAACACTCCCAAAATCAGGGAGAGCAATCCCGTTCCAAGTAAAATAAAGCCAACAGTTTTTTTCACCCCTATCCGGCTATGCTTTTGCGCCTGTAGTGTGACGGGCTGCGGCTGATCGGCTTGCTTTCCTGTTGCAATATACTCTACCGATACGCCGAATAACTTAGCAAGTGCGATAAGATTATAGGTGTCGGGCGCGCTGAGGTCTGTTTCCCATTTGGATACTGCCTGCCGCGTCACTCCAAGCTGTTCTGCTACGTATTCTTGTGAAAAAGCATTGCTTTTTCTAAGCTCACTGATTCTTTGTCCGATGGACATGTTGATCACCTCCACCATTAGTATACCATATTTTGCGGTTGCAATCTACCAACTATAGCGCAACTTTAGGTTGCATAGGCAATTTCAATGCCCACTACGCCATAAGTATCTTGCTCTTCCTTGGAGTAATACAAGTCCATATCACGCGCAGAGGCGGTGGATATATCATGCTCGGTATATCCGCATTTCAAAAGGGGAAGATGGCGATACAATTCATCAAAAGACGGAAACACGTGCAGGGCGACCACGGTGCAATACAGCGACAAAGTTGGATCAGCGGAGTTCACAAATTCGATTTCGTCGCCCACGGATATCATTTTGCGCTTGTCGTCATACAGACGCAATTCGATGGTCTTGATGCCGCTTTTTATTGAATTGTACGGTCTGTCATGCAATTTCATTGTGTGCTTCATGGAACTTCTCCTGTGAGTTGCAAACAGGTGATCATAACCGGGGCAAGTAATTGACGCAGCCCCTAAGGCTATTTGTTTTTCAATGTATTGAGTGAAGCGATCAACATTCTGCGGATGCTTCCGCAATCATGATAAGGTTTCTTTAAGATATCTGCAGAGAGGATGTTTGCTTTTCCGAGCAATTCTATCCAATATTCGGTTTCGTAGCATTCTTTGAGTGCAATTTGAAATTTAGTGATAAGATCTGCGGTGCTTTGTGCATAGTTGGCTTCTCGAATATTGGCACCGATGCTTGTAGCAGAACGCTCAAGTTGATTTTTAAGGGAATAATGCCCTTGAATTTGGTCGCAAAGAAGCAAAATGTCCACTGCAAACTGCATGGACATATCCGCAAGCTTGTTTTCCCTCATTGCTTCCTCCTCTAATGAAATCGTGCGGCAAAATGCCGCACGATGAAATCACTTTGTGATGAAATCCGCTTGCGCGGATGAAATCGAAACTGCGTTTCGGTGGAATGAAATCCGCCATCGTCGCGCACGGCGATTTCATCCGAGCTTTGCGAGGATTTCATCCCGTAGGGATTTCATCCGGCTCGAAGAGGCGGATTTCATTGCATTTGCCTGCGGCAAATGTCTTATTCCCACTCAATCGTGCCGGTAGGCTTGGGCGTCAGGTCGTACAGAACTCTGTTGATGCCCTCAACCTCGTCGGTGATTCTTGCGGTGATTTTGTGCAGGACTGCGTAGGGGATCTCCTCGATGGTGGCGGTCATTGCGTCGGTGGTGTTGACCGCGCGGATGATTGCGGGCCAGCCTTCGTAACGGCTGTCATCCTTGACGCCTACGCTCTTGATGTCGGGAATGGCAACGAAATACTGCCAAACCTTCTCGGCAAGACCTGCATTGTCAAACTCCTCGCGCAGGATCGCGTCTGCCTCACGCAGTGCGTGCAGGCGATCACGGGTGATCGCACCCAGGCAGCGTACGCCAAGACCGGGGCCGGGGAAGGGCTGACGGTAAACCATCTTATGAGGCAAGCCGAGTGCTTCGCCTACAACTCTGACCTCGTCCTTGAACAGAAGCTTGATGGGCTCAACCAACTCAAACTGCAGATCCTCGGGCAAGCCGCCTACGTTGTGGTGCGACTTGACTGCCTTTTTACCCTCTGCTGCCTTGATGCTCTCAAGGATATCGGGGTAAATGGTGCCCTGTGCCAAGAAGGAGATGCCCTCCAGCTTGGAAGCCTCTTCTGCAAATACGTTGATAAACTCTGCGCCGATGATCTTTCTCTTCTTTTCGGGCTCAGCCACGCCTGCAAGTAGGTCGAGGAAGCGGTCGGTCGCGTCGATATAGATCAGGTTGGCATCCAGTTCCTTGCCGAAAATGTCAACAACCTGCTCACTCTCGCCCTTGCGCATCAGGCCGTGATTGACGTGTACGCAGACCAGCTGCTTGCCAATTGCCTTGATCAAAAGAGCGGCTACGACGGAGCTGTCCACGCCGCCGGAAAGTGCCAGCAATACCTTTTTGTCGCCCACCTGTGCGCGAACCTCGGCTACCTGCTCATCAATAAAAGCCTGCGCCAGCTCGGGGGTGGTGATTCGTGCCATGGATTCGGGACGAACGTTGCTTGTGCTCATAATTTTCCTCCTTGTTAAGGAATGCGTGCGGGACGTATCCTCTTCTTTCAAAATACATAAAAATTCTATCAAAAAATGCGCAAAAAATCAAGGGGTTTTTCGCAGATTTTTCGGGGCGTTACACACTTTTTTCAAAGATGACGCCGCCGTCAAAGTCAAGGGCGCGGAAGGTGCGGTTTTCGTAAAGCATATAAGTGGGGGGATTACCGCCCTTGGGAATGGTCACAGAGCCGGGATTGAACAAATAAAGTCCGTTTTCTTCGTGGTGCTCCACCACGTGCGTATGCCCGTAAAGCACTACCGTGCCGGGTGCAAGGTCGGGCAGATCATGGTGACCGTGGTGCAGATAGAGGCAAAGGTCACCGTCCTGCAGCGTCTTGCTCGGGATCAAAACGTCAAAATCCAGTACCATGCCGTCCACCTCGGCGTCGCAGTTGCCACGCACGCAGATGATTTTGTCGGCAATGGCTCCCAGCATAGGGATCACCTTTTTGGGCGCGTAGCCCTCGGGCAGATCGTTGCGCGGGCCGTGGTACAGCACGTCACCCAGCAGCACAAGATGATCCGCGTTGCTTTCTTGAAAGACCTCGCAAAGCTTTGCGCAGGAAAGCGCGCCGCCGTGCAGATCGGATGCGATGAGTAGTTTCATATGTGTTTTTCTCCGTTTCATTGATGTTGTCGATGGGATCTTTGTAGGGGGGGATATCATCCTCCCGCCAGCGTTAATATCGGTTATTCATTTGGGTGTCGATACCGCAAACCCAATATCGGCGGGAGGATAATATCCTCCCCTACGTTCAAGGGGGAAGAACGCAGAGGGGGCAATACCTCAACTTGGTAGGGGCGAGCATTGCACATCCGAGCCGAGCGCGTCGGACGACCCAAATTATTCCTTCACCAAAACCTTGGTAATCTCGCAGATATACACGCGGTGGAAATCGTCGATGGGGTAATTTTTGAGCAGCGCGGGATCAAGGAAATTCTGCTTTTTGAGGTCATCCACGTAAAGCTTTTTGCAAATCAGCACCATGCGCGCCTGGGCAAGATAGGGCGTCTTTCCGTCAAAGACGGGAGTCAAGCCGGTTGCGGCATATTTATCCATGTCGCGGCCGCTCTTTGTACCGCAGATTCTGAGCGCATCGCGCCACTCGGCATCAAAAAAGGTCAGGGAAAGCGTATCCGCGGCTTCGCAGAACTCGTACGTGTAGCGTTGCGGACGCACAAAGCAGACCGCGATCGGCTTGTTCCACAGAATGCCAAGGCAGCCCCATGATGCGGTCATGGAGTTAGGCTTGCCGTCCTTGGCGGCTGTGATCAGCATCCAGTCCTTGTCAATTGCCTTGAACGTGTTGTCGCTTATATCGTAAGGGGAAATTTCACGGAACATCATGTACCTCCAAAAATCAGGATTTATAAAATGGCGAGTTTGGATCGGTCGCGCTGATGCTGACCTCTCCTGCATACAATATATGCTGCGTGCCGTCATCTGCGGTCACAAGCAACGCGCCACCCTCATCAATGCCAAGCACCGTGGCAGGGAAGCGATGCTGCGCGGTGATGCACTCCACGCGCATACCCGTCAGCATAAAGCGGTCGCGGTAACCCTGCAGCCAAAGCGCGTTGTCGCCGCTTTGCAGGTAAGGGAGCAGGTGGGAATAAATGCAAAGTGCCAAGGATTGGGGATCGATTTTTGCCTGCAGACTGCCGGCAATTCCCGAAATCTCGGCAGGGAAGTCCTGCGTGGTCAGATTGATGCCGATGCCGATTGCCAATGCGGTGCCGTGCTCGGTACCGAACGATTCGCACAAAATGCCGCAAACCTTGCGGTTGTTTAAATAGAGGTCGTTGACCCACTTGATGCGCGGGGATACACCGCAAAGCTGCTCGATCGCCTTGGCAGCCGCAAGTGCGACCGCGCAGGTCAAGCCGCCAAGCTCACAGATCGGGCGATTCGGGTAGTAGAGCAGCGTGGCGTAAAGCCCCGTGCCGTCGGGCGAATAAAAGCTGCGCCCCATCCTGCCGCGCCCTGCCGTCTGTGCGCGCGCAATGATCAAGGTATGCTCCCCCGTGCCTGTCGCAGCAATTCGCCGCGCCTCGGTGTTGGTAGAGTCTATGCTATCGTAGCGCACAACGCGCAAATTCTCATATTCCAAGCGGCTGTCCTCCCATGCAAATTCTGCTTACAGTATAGCACAAAATTCCCCGTGCGTCAAGCAGGAAGTTGTATGTGCTGCGGACATGCATCCTCGACTGTCCGCACTTCGCCACTCTATCGTGACAGATTTTTGAACTTTCTTTCATATCTCTTGACTTTTTGGCTGCAAGGGTGTATGATATTGGGGTATTATAATATGAAAGAGAGATTTCACATGAACAAGTATATCAGAATTGCGATCTTGTGCGGTGCGATGGCGGCATGCATGCTGCTTTGCTCCTGCGGTCAGTTTGGCGGAGGCAGGGATCAGATCGATAACATTTTAGATAAAATCTACGGTACAACTGCTCCCGAAACCACTGCACCCGAGGGCAGCACGGCTGCAACGCCCGAACCTGTTGTACGTTACGATTATATGGCAAACGATATGAGCGCGTTTGTGTCGCTTGACAAGGAGCAGTACGCGGCTTTCCAGATCAACGTGGGCAGCGAGTACGTTGTGACCGACAAGATGATCGAGGATCAGCTGCAGAGCCTGTGCTACAAGTATGCAACCGCTACCAACGGCACCACGCAGGTGACCGATCAGGCAATCCGCTTTGGTGACCAGGCGTTTATTTACTACCGCGGCGAGGTGGATGGCAAGGAATTTCAGGGCGGCTCGAATATGAACGACAAGAGCCCCTACAAGCTGGGCATTGGTTCGGGTACCTTCATTCCCGGCTTTGAGGAAGGGCTTATCGGCGTTGTTCCTGCCGAAACCAGCAAGGAGAATCCCCATCCCGTACACGTAACCTTCCCTGAGAACTACGGCAGCGCAGATCTTGCGGGCAAGGATGCCATTTTCTACGTTGTTGTTGAGTACGTGGTCCAGTATGACGTGCCCGAGCTGACCGACAAGTTTGTTGAGGAAACGCTCAAGTATAAGCATGAGGGCGACTTGCCCGACGTAGAGGGCGCACTGGTTGATGCATACAAGGCAAGCATCAAAAAGAGCATGGAGGAATCCGCTCTGGAGGCTGCCGAGCAGGCTGCTTACGCCAAGGCAATGGAAGAGCTGATGGGCAAGCTGACCTTTACCGCTTACCCCGAGGGTGAGGTAGAGTACTACTATGACTACTATATGGACGAGTTCAACTATTACTACTCCTACTACAAGACCATGTACGGTTATACCTCGATTGACGAGTTTGTTGTTGACTACATGGGCCTTGAAAAGGGCGCAGACTGGAAAAAGGTGCTGACCGAGGACTGCCAGCAGACGGTAAAGCAGAGCATTCTGATCCACGCCATTGCAGAGGCAGAGGGGATCGAGCAGATTACCGACGAGGAGTTCAAGGCAGAGCTTGATTATCTGGTAGAGTACTACAAGCAGTACAATTACACCGCTGACTATATCCGTCAGAACATGGGTGATGACGCCATCAAGGAAAGCGCACTGTTTGGAAAGATCGAAAAGCTGATCATGGAGAGAATCGTCATTTCTTACGAATAATTCTAATAAAAAACATCCGCCAATGGCATTTGCCATTGGCGGATTTCATCGCGCAGCGATTTCACCCACGCAAGTGGATTTCATCTGCCTGACGGGCAGATTTTATTTTTAGTACGTAGGGGAGGCATCTGCCTCCCGTTTTTTACGCCGCCTTGGGGATTGCCGCTTGCGCCGCGTTTAACATGTTTTCGATAAAGATGCCGTAGCCGGTGGCAGGGTCGTTGATCAGCACGTGGGTGACAGCACCTACCAGCTTGCCGTTCTGAATGATGGGGCTGCCTGACATGCCCTGTACGATGCCGCCTGTTTTTTCGATCAGCGCGGGATCGGTGACCTTGACCGTAAAGCACTTGGAGCCTGTGGAGGTTTTGTCGATGTCCGAGATGCGAATGGCGTATTTGCAGGGTTTGCCGTTGTCCAAGGTGCAGAGAATATGCGCCTCGCCCTCGCGTACCTCACCGCGATGCGCAATGGGCAGGGCTTTTTGCTCGGTTGCGGGCACTTTGGAGAACACACCGAACACGCCGCAATCGGTATTTTGCAGCAGCGTGCCTGTTTTGGTCGTGCCGAAATAGCCCTTGAGCTCACCCGGCTTGCCGCATACGCCCTTTTGCACGCCGCTGATGGTCACGTCATTGACCACACCGCGCGTCATGCCTACCAAAGCACCGCTTTCCTGGTCGCAGATGCCGTGCCCAAGACCGCCAAACGCGCCCGTGGTGGGTTCAATAAAGGTAACCGTGCCGATCCCGGCGCCGCTATCCCTGACCCAAAGCCCTGTTTTGTAGCGGTTTTCGGAGATTGACTTGGCAGGGGTGAGCGTGGTGGTGTAGGATTTGCCGCCGCGCGTGTAGGTCAGCGTCAAAGGAGTTGCGCCCGCGTCGGCAACCATACTGCCAAACTGCGCGGCATCTATGATCTGCTTGCCGCCAAGCGTTGTGATCACGTCACGCGTACGCAAGCCGGCAGCGTAGGCAGGATTGATGCTGCCGCCCTCTGCGTCCACGTCGCAAAACCCGACCACCAGCACGCCCTCGGTCGAGAATTTCACGCCAAACGGCATGCCGCCCGGCAAGAGTCGCACGTCCTTGGCAGGGGCTGCGGCTGCGGATATCACAGGCAGCGGCACACCGATCGCGCCAAGCAGCAGCGTCAGCGTGATTGCAGCCGCGAAAAAGCTTGCGATTTGTTTGCATTTGATTTTCATGGAAGTTTTCGTCCTTTGTATTGTGAATGTGGAATGGTTCCGTAGTTATCATGTCCCGAGTGGTAAAAATCATGCTTTGTAATAATTGTTCGGATAGTTGACAATTTGATTTTTTATGATAAAATTAGTATGATTAGCAACGCGTTTTTCATGCGGAGCGGAAAGGGGCAGACTATGGAAAAGCATACAGAAAAAACCATGCAAGACGCACTTGCGCGTGCGGATGCCTTGCGCTTTGCAGAGATCTGCCTGTCTTACGTAGCGCGTGGCGTGCATCTTGAGGACGGCATTGGCACGCTGTCCGAAAAGCGCATGCATGCGATTTTGAAAAATTATATTTGTGCGGACGTGTCTTGCCATGAAATCCGACTCAAGGACGTGCTGCCGAACGTGCAGCAGGACAAGAAAAAGGGCGTGGGATACGTTGCCGACGTGCTGCGCGGCAGCAATATCTGGGAAATACAGACCGGCAGCATGTACCCCATGCGTGATAAAATTGCGTGGTATATGAAAAATACGCCATATGTGGTCACGGTTATCGTGCCCGTGCCGTATCGCAAGCATATCAACTGGATTGATCCTGCGACGGGCACGGTGCAGAAAAGGTCGGCAAGACCGCACGTGACCAAACCAACCGCGGTTGCGGACGAGCTTTACTGGCTGCGCGAGCACTTGCAAAATCCAAGGCTGCGCTTTGAACTGCTGCTGTTGGAGGTGGAGGAATACAGACTGCTGGACGGCTACGGCAAGGACAAAAAAGCGCGCGCCTCGCGCTATGAAAAGATTCCCACCGCGCTGTGCGGTACGGTGATCTTGGAAAAAACAGAGGATTTTCGCATGTTTTTGCCGGAAAGCTTGCCTGAGCAGTTTACGGCTGCACAGTATGCCAAGGCATCGGGTATTCGCGGCAGAGCCTCTTATCACGCGCTGCACATGCTGGTTGGCGCAGGACTGCTTGCCGAGGGCGAGAAGATCGGACGCGCACAGAGTTGGAGACGCACAAACCAAGCATAAAATCGATGAAAGTTTTTGATCGACCTTTTTTCAAAAAGGTCGCGGGGCTCTTGGGGCAGAGCCCCAAGTCGCCACCGCAGTGGCGAAACCCCCAAAACGCCGTTTTTTGGTTCTTTTTTGCGGCTGCTCCGTCAAAAAAGAACGGAGAAAAATACCTCAATGTAAAAAACAAACTTTTGTAGGGGAGGATATCATCCTCCCGCCGGCGTTGGAGTTGGTTTGCCGACACCCAAACGGATGCCCAATCTCTTTACTGGCGGGAGGATGCTATCCTCCCCTACAAGGAACGATGTTGGGTGACCGTTGGGGTGGGAAGTGAGAAAACTGTTTTGGTTCTTTCTTTGAGCAAGTAGGCACAAAGAAAGAACCAAAGAAATGCCGAAAAGGAGGTTTCGCTCGTTGCGACGAGCGACCAAGGGCGCCGCCCTTGGAACCTGCGAGCCTTTGAAAAGGCTCGACCCAAACTTTTCATCGATTGAGCCGGTTGTAATGGGGCGAATACAGTTGACAAACAGCAAAAAACTTGCTATAATATAAAGATGAAGTTTGAGAAAGGAGAGGTGCTATGCATACTAAGCCTTATACGCCCTGCGTGCCTACGCGGTTTTACGGCTGGTGTCCGAACGGTCGCTATTCGCTGTCTGCGTCGCTGCAGAATTTGCGCGATTGCGGTTTTACCGCCGCCGACGTTTCACTGGAAAATATCAGTCTGCTTGACGACGCTTGGCAGAGTGTACTGTATGCCGCTGCATCGCGTGCCAAAGCCCTTGGTGTTGCCTTGCCCGTGTGCCACCTGCCTTTCTATATGCCAAATCCCGATGATAAGCTCGCCATGCAGCGCTTCTCTCGTGAGCAGGCGCGCGGCATCGAGGCAGCTGCGCTCATGGGTATTCCTCTTGCGGTCATTCACCCCATTGCCCGTCATTCAAGCCGCACCTCCAAGCAGGATTGGTTTGCCGAGAATATCGCCTACCTTACCCCACTTTGCGAAAAGGCGGCAAAGCTGGGCGTTACGCTTGCGGTTGAGAACATGGCAAGCACCAAGGAAAGCCAGCACGATCACCTGTACGGCTGTCGCGCTGTGGAGATTAAGGCAATTGCCCATAAGCTGGGGATTTCCACTTGCTGGGATACGGGTCACGCCCACACGGCAGGGCTGACGCAATCCCACGAAATTGAGCTGCTCGGGCAAACGCTTGCACTCGTGCACCTGCACGATAATGACGGCACAGACGCGCATCTGGTGCCCCTGACGGGACAGATCGACTGGGCTGACGTGGTCAAGGGGCTGCGCACGGTTGGTTACCGGGGCGTAATTGATTTTGAAACCAAGACCTCGCACCTGCAAATGTATGACAAGACCCGCGAGCAACTCGCTGCCGACACTTTAGGCGCAGCGCGCACCCTGACGCGTATGCTGCAAACAAACAGATAAGGATGGATTTACACTATGATTTTATACAACTCACTTTCCCATAAAAGAGAAGAATTCGTTCCCAACGTACCCGGCAAGGTCAGCATGTACACCTGCGGACCTACCGTATATCACTTTGCGCACATCGGCAATCTGCGTACCTACATCATGGAGGACGTGCTGGAGAAGTACTTGCGCTACGTGGGCTATGACGTCACGCGCGTCATGAACATCACCGACGTCGGACACCTGACCAGCGACGCCGACGAAGGCGAGGATAAGATGCACAAGGGCGCAAAGCGTGAGCATAAAACGGTCATGCAGATCGCACAATACTATACCGATGCGTTTTTTGCCGATTGCAAAAAGCTGAACATCCGCACGCCTGATATCGTGCAGCCTGCAACCGGCTGCATCAAGGAGTTTATCGATCTTGTGCAGGCGCTTTTGGATAAGGGCTATGCTTACGAGGCAGGCGGCAACATCTATTTTGATACCTCCAAGCTTGAGAAATACTACGTATTCAACGATTTTAGCGAGGAAGATCTGGCAGAGGGCGTTCGTGAGGGCGTTGAAAAGGACGAGAACAAGAAGAACAAGGCAGACTTTGTGCTTTGGTTCACCAAGTCCAAGTTTGAAGATCAGGAACTTAAGTGGGAATCTCCTTGGGGCATCGGTTATCCCGGCAGGCACATTGAGTGCTCGGGCATATCCATGAAGTACCTTGGCGAGTATCTGGATATCCACTGCGGCGGAATTGACAACGCATTCCCCCACCACACCAACGAGATCGCGCAGAGCGAGGCGTTTGTGGGTCATAAGTGGTGCAATTACTGGTTCCACGTGCTGCACCTCAATACAGACAGCGGCAAGATGAGCAAGTCATCGGGCGAATTTTTGACCGTCTCTCTCTTGGAGAGCAAGGGCTATGATCCGCTGGCTTACAGAATGTTCTGCCTGCAGTCGCACTACAGAAAGTCGCTTGTGTTCTCTTGGGAGAACCTTGACAATGCGGTTGTCGCTTACGAAAAGCTGATCGCACGCGTCATGCAGCTTTCCACCGAGGGCGAGGTAGATGCAGAAGCGTTTGCACAGGGCAAGGCAGCATTTGCCAAGGCGCTGGATAATGATTTGAACACCGCGCTGGCGATTACGGCTGTTTATGACGTGCTCAAGTCCAAGTGCAATGACGCAACCAAGCGCGCACTGCTGAATGATTTTGATGCAGTTCTGTCGCTTGAGCTGGTGCAGACCGCCGATAAGCGTCGCGCAGAGAAGGAAGCAGAGGAAAAGGCAGCTCGCGAGCAGGCAATGCAGGATCCCTTTGTGGCTGAAATTCTGACCCTGATCGATCAAAGAGCGGCAGCCAAGAAGGCAAAGGACTTTGCCGAGGCAGACCGCATCCGTCAGTATCTGCTGGATAAGGGCGTCACCCTGCTGGACACCCGCGAGGGCACGACCTATCAAATCAATAAGTAAGAGAGTTTATATGGAAAATCAAGCAAAAAAGACCACCAAGGAAGCGGTCATGTATTTGGTGTTTGGCGTGCTGACCACGGCTGTGAGCTGGATTGTGCGCTTTGGTATTCTGTGGCCGGGTAAGGCGATCTTTGACATTCAGGACGAGCTGAGCCTGCAATACACCGTGCTGTTTACCGTGGCAAGCGTGATCTCGTGGATCTGCGCCGTGCTGTTCGCGTTTTTCACCAACCGCGCATACGTGTTCAAGGATGCAGACCAAAAGGCAAATATCTGGGTGCAGATGGCAGAATTTTTTGGCGGCAGACTTGTCACCTTTGTGCTGTTTGAGTGGCTGCTCAATCTGGGCATCACGTTGGCGCTTAGCGCGATCCTGCCTGAGAATCCGGAAATTCTGACCGTTGACGTCACCGCATATCGTGGCGCCGCCATTGAATTGTTCGCCATGGGCGTTGCCTCGGTTGCCAACATCGTGGCAAATTACCTCATCGGTAAATTCCTTGTGTTCAAGAAAGCAAAAAAGACCGAAAATGAATAAAAATCAAGACGGTATCGCCAATTGACGATACCGTCTTTTATACATCATTATAACTCGTTTTCAAGAATCCATTCGAGCAATTCTTGATATTTCATTTCTCCTGCTGCGACAGCAAGACCAACGCGAGCAACATCCTCGTTTGTGGGGCGGAGCTTGATTCCGTTGGTTTCCAAAAAGGTCAACAGCACGTACATACCAATTCTTTTGTTCCCATCTACAAATGCGTGATTGGAGATCAATGCAAATCCCAATCTTGCGCCTTTTTCTTGCTTGGAGGGATATAATTCTTGACCGTCAAAGGTTGCGAACGCCGATTCCAGCGCACTATTGAGAAGAGCAAGATCGCGCACGTTCGGGTCACCGCCCGTTTCTTCTGTGATGAGCTTGTGCAGAAGAAGTACTTTTTCTTGACTGAACTTAATCATTTCGCCAATTCCTCAAACGCACGGCGGTATTGCTTTAAAATGCGCGCAGCCACAAAGTCTATCTTTTCGTCATCGGTCATTTCGATCGTGGTGTCTTTTTCGATATCTACGAGCTTATATTTCGGTTTATTGTTTTTGAAAATATAAAGTTCACCATGTTTGTCCGCCATTCTGGCTACACGGGAAAAATTTTGGTTTGCTTCCGAGATGGAAACGATCTGATTCGTATTGATGTTCATGAATACACCTCCACATGATATACACATATATTATACACAAATATTAGGATATTGTCAACCTAAAATCCGTATTTTCTTGTGACAAAATATGGAACAGATCACCCTGTCTGCAAATCCCCGATTGACAAACCGCGAAAAATAGTTTATAATTATAATGATATATTATGGACAAACGAGGAATTGGCGTGAAATTTTTCTTGATCCATCCGAAAGCTCTACCATTCACGCCTAAAGCTCAACTGAAAATGGCTTTTGATCCATTTTAAGCTGAACTTTCAAAACTGTTTTCGCCGCCACGGGCGGCATGGAGGTAAGTATGATTACGGATACCATAGCGGCGATCAGCACGCCGTACGGCAAGGGAGGCGTTGCGCTGTTGCGCATCAGCGGCGAGTGCGCCGTGGAAATTGCCGCGCGCGTTTTTCTGCCTATGGGTGGTAAATCCTTGGGTGATCTTGCTGCCAATTATATGGCATACGGACGCATTGTGGATGCGGACGGCACGCAGGTGGACGATGGCATGGCGGTGGTGTTCCGTGCACCGCATTCGTTTACGGGCGAGGACACGGTGGAGATCACCTGTCACGGTGGCATTTTAGTCACGCAGACCGTGCTGACCTGCTTGCTTGCAGCCGGTGCGCGCCCTGCTGAGGCGGGCGAGTTTACCAAGCGCGCTTTTATCAATGGCAAAATGGGGCTTTCGGCTGCCGAAGCGCTTGGCAATTTGCTGGAGGCAGGCACCAAGGAGCAAATGCTGCTTTCGGGTGCGGGCATGCGCGGAAAGCTGAGCCAAAAGACTAATGAGATTTACGAGGGGCTTTGCTTGGTGCTCTCCAGCGTGTTTGCTTGCATCGACTACCCCGATGAGGATTTGGCGGACATGAGCCGCGAGCAAATGACAGCAGCGCTGACCGAGGCGCAGCGCAAGACAGAGGCGCTTGCAGACACTTATCGCACGGGACATGCGGTTGCCGAAGGCATTCCCACGGTCATCTGCGGCAAGGCAAACGGCGGCAAAAGCTCGCTTTATAACCGCATTGTGGGCAGGGAAGCGGCAATCGTGACCGATATCGCGGGCACAACGCGCGACGTGCTGACCGAAACGGCAGCCATTGGACGCGTGACGGTACGCCTGCACGATACCGCGGGACTGCGCGACTCGGATGATTACGTCGAGCAGATCGGCGTGCAGAGGGCACTTGCGCACATTGAGAGTGCAGAGCTGGTGCTTGCTGTGTTTGATGCGTGCGCACCTCTGACCGATGAGGACGAGGCACTTTTGGATAAGCTTTCGCATCACGCAGGCTGCGTGATCGGCGTGCTCAATAAGACCGATGCTGCAACAAAGGAGCAGATCAAGACCCTGCAAGCAAGACTTGCACCGAGCGTGCGCTGCACGGTCGGCATCTCCGCTAAGACAGGCGAAGGATTTGATGCGCTTGTAAGTGTGGTCGAGCAGCAGTTTATTGACGGCGCGATTGATCTGCGCCATGACGCGGTGGTGGCAAACGCACGCCAGCATGCCGCGCTTGTGCGCACCATGGCGTGTATTTCGCAAGCCTTGGATGCGCTTGCGATGGGCTTGCCTGCCGATCTTTGCTGCTCGGATATCGAGCAAGCGGCGGCAGCACTCGCCGAGGTGGACGGCAGAGCCGTATCCGAAGACGTGGTTGCGGGCATTTTCGCACATTTCTGCGTAGGAAAATAAAAAACAAAAAATATTATAAATCAATAGGAGAAAAGCGTTATGAATCAACAAACCGATCCCAAGTACCAAGCGTTATTTACGCCTTGGAAGATTGGCAACGTCGAGATCAAGAACCGTATTGTGATGTGTCCCATGGGTGGCACCTCGCTGTTCGGTTGGTTTGAGCTGACCGGCTGCCACTTTGACAAGGAGGCTGCAAAGCTGTTCTTGGAGCGCGCCAACAACAACGTTGGTCTGATCATCCCCGGCATCGCTCCCATCCGCGATACCTTCTGGGGCAAGTATCTGTACCAGAACCCCAAGATGTTCGAGGACCTCAAGGAGTTTATGGACGAGATCCACAAGACGGGTGCCAAGCTCTTCATTCAGCTGACCGCAGGCATGGGTCGTTCCTGGGCAATCACCGAGCTGGTAGCTCCTTTGCACAAGAACAAGCTCACTCGTACGCTGATCAAGCCCATCCTGGATACCAATCACGAGCTTGCATGCCCCAGCCCCCAGCCTTCGAGATGGGCACATGATATCATCTGCCCCGAGATGACAGTCGAGCAGATTCACGAGATCATCGAGGCATTTGCCAAGACCGCAAAGCTTTGCCGTGATGCAGGCGTTGACGGTGTTGAGGTACACGCAGTACACGAGGGCTACCTGCTTGACCAGTTTGCAATCGAGTTCTTTAACAAGCGTACCGACGATTACGGCGGAAGCTTTGAGAACCGCTATCGCTTTGCTGCCGAGATCGTTAAGGCAATCAAGGAAGCGTGCGGCGAAGATTATCCCGTTTCCCTGCGTTACTCGGTAGAGTCCAAGATGAAGGGCTTTTGCGAGGGAGCTATGCCCGGCGAGGACTACGTAGAGGTTGGCCGTAACATGGAAGAGTCCGAAAAGGCAGCCAAGTTCCTGCAGGATGCAGGCTACGATATGCTCAATGCGGACAACGGTACTTATGACTCCTGGTACTGGGCACATCCGCCGATGTACATGCCACAGAACTGCAACCTTGAGGACGTGGCACACATCAAGAAGTTTGTGGATATTCCCGTGGTTTGTGCAGGTAGAATGGAACCTGACGTGGGCGCTGCGGCAATTGCCGAGGGCAAGATCGACGCAATGGGCGTGGCACGTCAGTTCCTGGTTGACCCCGAATGGATCACCAAGCTGACCGAGGACAGACTCCAGGATATCAAGCCCTGCATCTGCTGCCATAACGCTTGCTTTAATTTCTCCTCCTCCAAGGGTCACGCTAACACGCAGGATCTGACCGATACCATGGGTCTTTCCCGCTGCGCGATCAACCCCGAGACCATGCAGTCTAAGAAGTACTATATCGCACCTGCCAAGAAGGCAAAGAAGATCGCCGTTATCGGTGGCGGTATCGGCGGTATGGAGGCTGCTATCGTATGTGCAAAGCGCGGCCATAAGGTCACACTGTATGAAAAGAGCGATAAGCTGGGCGGCGTGTTCATCGCTGCAGCAGCACCCTCTTATAAGGAAAAGGACCGTGACCTGATCGCATGGTACATCCGCGAGATGGCGAAGCATCCCATCGAGGTCAAGTTCAACACCGAAGTCAAGGACGTCAAGGCTCTGGATGCGGACGAGGTCATCGTAGCAACCGGTGCTGTAGCAAAGCGCATCCCGATCCCCGGCGTAGAGCGTTCGATCGAGGCTGTGGATTATCTGTTGGGCAACAAGACGGTTGGCGATAAGGTTGTCATCATCGGCGGCGGCTTGACCGGCTGTGAGATCGCGTATGACCTGTATCTCTCGGGCAAGCAGCCCACGGTTGTGGAAATGCAGGATGACCTGATCACCACCAAGGGTATCTGCCTTGCAAACACCAGCTACCTGCGTGACTTTTTCAAGACCAACAAGGTGCCCGTGCATCTGGAAACCGGTGTCAGCGCGATTACCGAAAAGGGCGTGACCATCAAGCATAAGGATGGCTCCACCGAGGAGATCGAGGCGGATTCCGTGATCCTGTCGGTTGGTTACAATCCCGCTCCTCTTGCCACCAAGGGCGTACACGTTATTGGTGACGCTAAGGCTGTTGGCAACCTGCGTACCGTTATTTGGGGCGCGTGGGACGTTGCAATGAAGCTCTGATAGAGCTTCATTGCAGTGAAATCCCGACTGCGTCGGGGTGAAATTCGCCCTTCGGGCGAGTGAAATTGCGCTTCGCGCAGTGAAATCTTCGCTTGCAGCGAAGGTTGTGGTAGATTTTCTTCGCGTGCGAAGAAAATCGAATTGAATTGTAATGGAAAGGATATACGTCTATGATACTGACAAAAGAACAACAGGCGATTTTGGATGGCGAGAAGGGCGAAACGCTTGCTAAAGTCATGAAAACGCTTGTCATGTACGGTGATGCATTTGAGGCAGAGAAGCTCGTGCCCATCACCTCCAACTATAACCACTTGGTAACCTCGTTTGGTCTGAAGGTTATGTCTCCCGTGTATGACCTGATGCAGCAGCTGCTGGATGCAGGCGTTTGCTCGGGACAGAAATTCTCGGTTGACCCCAGACCCATTGACAAGAACGTGCCCGCAAACGTGCTGCAGAATTTTGTGTTCAACAAGTTCATGTACACCAAGCAGGATTTCTATGAAAAGCAGCTTCAGGAGCTTGGCTTGATGAGCGACAAGGCGTTCACCTGCACCTGCTATATGGATGAAGTAGGTAATAAACCTAAGCAGGGCGACGTGCTGTCCTGGGCAGAATCCTCCGCAGTTGTATATGCAAACTCGGTACTGGGTGCACGCTGCAACCGTAACTCGGGTATTATCGATATTATGGGCTCGATCGTGGGCTACGTGCCTTACTTTGGTCTTTTGACCGATGAGGGCAGAAAGGCTACTTGGGAAGGCATGGTACAGACTACCAAGAAGCCCGAGGCACAGCTGCTTGGCTCTGCTATTGGTATGAAGGTCATGGAGGACGTGCCTTACGTAGTAGGCCTTGATGCATGGATCGGCAACGAGCTGGACGATGCAACCTGCGCATACCTCAAGGACTTCGGTGCTGCAACCGCTTCCAACGGTGCGGTGGGTCTTTACCACATCGCAAACCTGACTCCCGAGGCAAAGCAGCAGGGCGAGGCGCTGATTGCAGAGGGCGCACGCGAGTACATCATTGATGACGCTGAGCTTGCAAGAGTACAGCGCGAATACCCCGTGATGTGGAAGAACGCGGACGCAACTCCCAAGCTTTGCTTTGTAGGCTGCCCGCACCTGTCCTTGGAGCAGCTCAAGACTTGGACAGATAACATTGAGGCTTCCTTGGCTGCAAACGGCAAGAAGAAGGTGGTCATTCCCACCGTGCTGACCGCTGCTCCCGCTGTGCTGGAGGCATTCTATGCTACCGATTACGCAGCAAGACTCAAGGCAACCGGTGTTATCACCTCGTATATTTGTCCTTTGATGTATATGAACAATCCGCTTTGCAAGAAAATGCCTGTTATTACCTCGTCCAACAAGCTGCGCACCTACACCAGCTCCAGATACTACCGCGATGAGGAGATTTTGGCAATCATTACGGGAGGTAAGAACGCATGAGAGAATTTAAGGGTAGAGTAGTCACCCCCGGCGAGGCAAAGGCAGAAGCGCTTGTCTCCACGCAGGGATTTAATACGTTGGCATCCTTCCAGATGGCGCTGCAGTTTGGCGACAAAGAGGTCAAGTGCGGCGACCAGAATAACGCAGATCTGCACGGCAAGAGCATGATCGGCAAGGCTTTGTGCCTGCCCCAGACCATCGGCTCGACCACAGGCGGTCTGGTACTGTATTGCGCGTGCGCTTTGCATAAGCAGCCTGCTTGCATGCTGTTTGCAAATCACATTGACTCGCTGGCAGCCGCAGGCGCGGTGCTTGCAGACGTTTGGGTAGAGGGCGTGAGCATGCCCGTTGTCGATTGCCTTGGCGACGAGTTCCTCTCTTACGTCAAGGACGGCATGACCATCACCGTCAAGCCCGACGGCGTTGTCGTGGTGGAGTAAGTTAGTAATATGAAGAAAACACCCTCGGATCACCGAGGGTGTTTTTCTATAAAAGTTTTCGCCCGCCTTTTTCAAAAGGCGGCGCAGGTGGAGGGCGCGTAGCCCTCCTCGCCTCCGCAGAGGCGAAATTTCTTTATCGCCGTTTTTTGGTTCTTTTTTGCGGCTACTTGCTCAAAAAAGAACGGAGAGAGTTTCCTCAATGTTGGGCTTTTGCGTTTATGTCACCCCTCTATCCCGAAATGCTCTTTGATGGTCTGCGCCACTCGAGCAGGGGATAGATGCGTGTTATCGATCTTGATATAGCTCTCAAAGGGCAGCACCTCGCCCGTGCGCGAATTGAGTCTATGCTCGGCGGTGGTTTTGCGCATTTCTGCTTCGCTCCATTCCAGGTCGCGCTTGGACTCTTTGTGCGCGAGTCTGTTTTCGCTCTTGTTGCGCTCGATGCGCTCTTCAAAATCTGCGCAAAGCTCAACCACGTGGCAGTCCGCGCCGTTTTGCTTGAACAGATCAATGATTCCATGCAGGTAGTCAAATTCGCTTTGCAGGTCAAAATCCATCATGTAGGTAAAGATCAGCCCTGGGAGATCGCCCGTGGCAAACTGCTCAAATACCGTCTTGCGGATGGTTTCGTTGAGCGCGCGATATTCGGGCGTGCCAAAATCGAATAGCTCACGCGTCAGCTCAATTGACATATGGTTGTGAAACAGGCGCAATCCCGTAATTTTGGCAAGCTCCTGCCCAACCGTCATTTTTCCCACCGCGTGCGGACCTATGATGATGACTAATTGTTTTTTCATGATATCCTCTGTTTTTTATTTCCACTCCCGATCAAGCACTTTCTTTCTGTTCTTGAGGAACTTGAGCAGAAAATCGTAATTCTTTTCGGTAATATCGTCCTTATCCGCGTACCAAAGCTGATCGTTGAGCGCAAGAGACTCGTCGATCTCGCTCTTGTAGTTCTGCACGTACAGAATGCAATCGTCCAGCACGTCCGCATAGTAGGTCTGATACCGCTTGCAGAGCATATCGTAAAGCTCATCCGAGCGCGCTACGCCACGGAAGAATTCGTTAGAATATTCTATCTTGCTATCCACGGTATAGTACTCGTTGGGCGCGTCTGTCCAAGGCACGTACAAACTGTAATCGTAATCCCAGATGGGGCCGAACGCAAGCTTTTCGCCCGCGATCTGATAGGTGTAGAAGGATTTCCACACGTGGTCTCTCTCGCCCATGATCTGATCAATGATCAAATGGTCGATCAGCGAGTCGGTGTCCACGTAATGCTCAATTTTTTTGGTGTTGCCGTCGTGGAATGCGTCAAGCACCTTGTTGTAGTGCTTTTCCAGCTGCTCAAAGAACGAATAAAACTGCTCGTCCGAGCAAAAATCCGCCTTTTCGGGGTATTTGAGTGTGAAATACTTGTTGCACCACGCAACGTAGAAGTAGTGCTCACCCCTGATTGCGTTTTTGTCAAATTGCACGTCCTCGTCCAGGCAAACGTAGAAATTGAACTGGTCAAGGTCGGTCATGTCGGGCGTGATGGTCTGCTCAAGATTCATGCGTCCCTCGTTTTCCTGCACCTGCTCGCAAAGCGTGTAAAGACCGACGTATTCGCCGTTGAGGTAGACGTTGACGTGATGCGCGGTGGGCGTAAAGTCAAACGCATCCGAGGCAGCACCGAGGTGGAATGCGGTGTAATTGTGCATGCAGGAGGGGTCAAGATACTCGGCAAGCAGCACCCAGCTCTTTGCCTTTTCCAGCCCGAAGAGTGAAACCTTTTGATTGAATTTGATGCGGTATGGCTTTTTGTCATAGCCCTGCGTGGAGTTACCGCGCAGGCGGATGCCACCGCTCACGTTGTGGATCTCGTCCTTTGTGTTGACAAGATCTACACGCATGTCCACGTAGTCCAATTTGTTTTCAATCGGCGCGTCGCCCGTGTCGATGTGCAAAATGGGCAGCTCGCGCGTGACGTAATCCAAAAGCAGCGTAACACGAGTATCCTTGGTCACGTTTTCAAGCGTAATCTCGTTGCCTTCGTATACTTGACCGTCGATCTCGTAGCCCTTGTAGGTGTAGCCGCGCTTGATCTCGAACGATACGGGCATAAAACCGGTGTCTGTCACGTCCTGCACGGTCTCGCCGCCGCTGAAGGTGACCGCGTCGGCAATGGGGCAGATGATCTCGACCACGGTGCGGCCGTCATCGGTCTCGGTCTCGGTCTCGGTCTCGGTTACGGTCACGGTTTCGGTTTCGGTCTGGGTGGGGATGGTCGTATCGGCAGGCTGATTTTGCTGCGTCTCCTGATTGCAAGCGGCAAGCACGGGCAACAACAGGCAGAAAAACAGCACAAGGCTTAAAGCTCTGTGTTTCATGCTTCCTCCTTTTGCTCACTCTTGGGCTCAAGTCGGTCACCCATGAGCAGCACGTAGGCAACGATGCCAAGCTGAATGATACCGGAAAGCGCGATCAGCCACGGGATACCGCCCTTGTACGTGTAGCCAAACAGGGGCAGGGCAAAGTTTTTGGAAAGTGCCACGAACACCGTGCCGAACAAAAGTCCGGCAGCCGCGCCCAGATTGTACACGATCTGATAGAATGATGTATAACAGGTACGGTTGACCTGCGGCATGTTGATGTATTGCATGTTTGCCACAATGGTATTGCGTCCAACACCCGCAAAATGCTGCGGAAGGCGAATGAACAGCAGCATGCCTGCTAATAGCCACGGAGCAAGATCGGGGCGTATAAGCGCATATACGAGCTGCAGAGGGGCTTCGATCAATAGGGCGAGCGCCAGCGCGCGCAGCCACGAGGTCTTGCCGATGCGGTTCTGCCAGAATTTCATGGAGAACGGGAAGAAGAAGGGGTAGACAAAGATGATAAAGCAGTAAAGGAAATAGGTAATGCCGATGGTGTCCATGAGGTAGACCTGCAGGAAGGTATTGTGGCAGTAAAGCGAGAACTGCCATGCGAACACCAATATCATGACAAGCATGTATTTTTTGTTGGAGAGCGGAATGGTGATAATGTCGCGGAACTTGGGCGTGCGAATGACTGGGTAATCCACCTCGCGCGGCAGCGAGAGCAGCACCACGTCTGCAATGCCTAAGAGAAATCCGAAGTGACGCACCCATTCAAGGAACACAAGCTGATCCGCGGGCATGGCGGCAAGCTTGTCGGCATACACGGCGGCAACCATGATCAGAATACCCGGCAAAAGAGCTGCCGAGAACTGGTTAAAGGTCATGTAATGCGCGCGCATGCGCTCGGGCAGGAACTTGACGTGCCATGCGGCATAGCCCGAAACGGCAATGATGTTGAATATGTAGGCAAAGAATTGCAGCACCGACATGCAGATGATCAGCACAGTAGCGTCATTTACAAGGCGCGGCAGCAGCGTCAGCGCGAAAATGCTGCACACGTAGTACAAGAGTTTGCAGGCAGCTAACACAAAGCGACGCTTTTTGAAGCGCGTGAGCAGCGAGGGCGCAAAGATGACGAAAAGACCCGCGATAAAGGGAGAGAAGGCAAGAATGCCGATCTCCTCGGGCTCCATGTGGTAGCCGCGCAAAAATTCGGTCCAGAAAATGCCGGTGGTGATATAGGTAATCACCGCCTCAAGGGCTACCGATATGACTAAAATACAGCGCGTGCGCGCGTTGGGATCCTTGAAGTTAAATACCTGCCCCAAGGTCATCTTGTGTCTTTGCATGTGTTTGCCGCTCCGTTTCATGCCAAAAAATCATTACTATTATTATATATTGTCGCGCAGAATTTGTCAATATTGAAAGGCGGGATTGTGTGCAATAAAAGAGGCTGCTTCGCTTGAAGCAGCCTTTTTCTTACCCAACCTGAGTTTTTATACAAAAAAGTTAAATCCACCCGTTATGATCACGCGTGCGATATACGTGCCAAGCAGCAGGGCGATCATCAAAGAGGTGAGCACCCACCAAAGCACCTTGCGGCTCTTGCTTTTTTGGAAAAGCTGCTCGTGAACGATCAGCCACAAAAAGGGCAGCCCTATAAAAAAGACGGGATGATAGGCAAATGCCGCAGCAAAATCCAGGCGCAGAGCGGCAAGGTGCGCGCGCGTCATGCCACAAAAGGGGCAGCAGATGCCAAAGATCGCATAAGTCGGGCATGCACTCTCAAAGATCCATGAAAGCAATGCGATCACGGCACAGACCGCTGCAATAATGCCTACGTGCAGCAAACAAAGCCGCACCCAACGCTTGTCGAAAAACGCCTTCATGCACACCCCTCCTTGGTTATGATATATCTCATTGTAGCAAATCGTGTGTGCTTTGTCAAGTGTGAAAAATCCCCACAGAGAGCTTTCGCTCTCTGTGGGGAAGGTGGCTTATATCAAGCCAAGGGTCGATTATTCGGGAATGTAACCCCAAACAATCTCACCGTAGGTGTAAACCCAATTACCGGACCAACCGGCAGGTGCCTCGGTTGCTGCAACGTAAATGTCACAGTAAGTGTACACTGTAAATGCATTGTATCCCATCGTGCTTACGCTCTCGGGGATATAAACATTTTTCAGAGCGCTGCACTGCAGGAATGCACTATCACCGATCTTGGTCACGCCGTTTTCGATGACCACAGTTTCAAGCTTGTTGCAACCGTAGAATGCGTAGCTTTCAATTTCGGTCACGCTTGCGGGAATGACGATAGAGGTCAGTGCGTCGCAGTTGTAGAATGCACTACCGCCGATGCGGGTCAACGTGCTGGGCAGGACGATTTCAGTCAGGCTGTTGCAGTTGTAGAATGCAGAAGCTCCGATCGAGGTAAGACCCTCGGGGAGGTTGATGCTCTGCAATGCAGTACAGTAGCTGAATGCCGAGTCACCAATGGTGGTCAGCGAGTCGGGAAGTGTTACCTGTACCAGGTTCTCGCAATTCTGGAATGCGCCGTCGGCAATCGAGATCAGACCGTCGGAAATTACCACAGAGGTCAGTGCGTCGCAGTTATAGAATGCATGGTATGCAATCGCGGTAACTACGTAGTCATCCAGACCAATGACGATGTCTGCAAGGTTGCCTCTGAAGCCGATTACGGTTGCGGTGCCGTCCTGATTGAGTGCATAACGTACGCCCTGGTTATCTGTGAAGAAGTCCTCAAATCCGAAGACGATGAATCCTCTTCTGTCGGTACCGTTCCATTCCGTAGCCCAACCATCGGGAACCTTTTCGGTATACAGGTAAACGTATCCGCGGTTGAATGCGTAGGAGTTGATGATGGTAACCGATCTGGGAATTGCGATTGCTGCCTGGCTGCTGATGCCGTAGAACGCATAAGAGCCAATTTCGGTCAGCGTGTCGGGCAGGTTGACTTCATACAGATTAGAGCAGTTGTAGAATGCATCATTGCTGATCTTGGTGAGAGCGTCGGGAATCGTGATCTCAGTCAAGGCCGAGCAGTTACGGAATGCGTGGCTGCCGATCTCGGTCAGAGTGGTCGGGAAGGTGACGCTTGTCAGACTCGAGCAATTATAGAACGTGTAGCTGTTGATGACGGTAATGCCTTCGGGGATCACGATGCTCTCAAGAGCGTAGCAATAGTAGAATGCTCTCTCGCCGATTTCATTCATGGAGTCGGGCATGGTCACGTTGTTCAAAGCATAGCAGTAAGCGAATGCATGGTTGCCGATACGGGTCACGTTTTCGGGAATGACAATGCTTTGCAAACTCTGACACTGATAGAACGCGTAATTGCTAATCTCGGTCAAGGTGCTGGGCAGTGTTACGTTGGTCAGTGCATAGCAGTATGCGAATGCATATTGACCGATAACGGATACGCCATCCGAAAGCTCGACACTTGCAAGGCTGCCACAGTCATAGAATGCATAGTTTCCGATAGCCGCAGCAGAACCGGGAATGGTTACGGAAGTCAGTGCATCACAGTTGTAGAACGCAGAGTCTTTGATCTCGGTCAGCGTGGAGGGGAACGTGACTTGCGTCAGGTTCTTGCATTCATAGAATGCTTCCTTACCGATTACGGCAAGTCCCTCGGGGAGCTCAATGGAGGTGAGCAACTCGCACTTGTAGAATGCTCTGTATGCGATCTCGGTGACCGTGTAACCACCAACCTTGATCTCAATGTCGGTGACGAAGTCCTCGAATTCGATTACAATTGCGGTCTTATCGTTGCACAGTGCATAGGTGACGCCGTACTTATCGGTATAGAACTCCTTGAAGTTGAAGAATACGCGATCTTCGCGGCTATTGCTGTTCCAGTTTTCATGCCAACCGGAGGGTACTGCTTCTGCGCCAAGGTAGATATTACCGTTGTTGAATGCATTGTAGCCAACAGTCTCTACTCCTGCGGGAATAGCGATGTGCTTAGCGGGAGCGTAGTAGAATGCATAGTTGCCAATTTCGGTCAAAGTGCTCGGCAACGTAATTGCATACAGTCTGGAGCAGTTATAGAATGCGTATTGGCCGATGTAGGTAACGCCTTCGGGAATTACGATGGATTCCAGTGCGGAGCAGTACTGGAATGCACCGTAACCGATTTCGGTCAGCGCAGCGGGAAGGATTACCTCACGCAGCTTGGAGCAGTTGTGGAAGGTGTATTCACCGATAGAGGTTACGCCATCGGGGATTACAATGCTTTCCAGCGAGCTGCAGCCATAGAATGCGTATGTGCCGATCTCGGTCAGCGTGGAGGGCAGGATGATGCTTTCCAGCGAGATACAACCGTTGAATGCGGAGCTGCCGATGCTTGTAAGACCCTCGGGGAGTACAACAGTCTCAATCGTCTGGCAACCATTGAATGCCTGAGCGGCAATGGCAACGACAGTATAATCGCTCATGTCATTTGCCAAGCCAACGGAAATATCCACTGCATTGCCTGCAAAACCGATAACGATTGCGGTGTAGTCATTGAACAGTGCGTAAATGACGCCGTATTCGTCGGTGTAGAACTCCTTGAAGTTGCAAACGACGTAGCTGTCTCTGCCGCTGTTCCAGTTCTTGTTCCAGTCGGCATGAACTTGTGCTGCGCATACGTAGATAGTGCTGTAGTTGAATGCGTATTCACCGATGAAGGTGACGCCCTCGGGAATTACGATGGTCTTAAGACTAGAGCAGTTGTAGAATGCTCTGTTCGCGATTTCTGCCAGCGTGGTCGGCAGCGTTACACTGCTGAGCTTGTCACAGTAAGCAAATGCGTATTCACCGATTGTGGATGCGCCTTCGATCGTTGCGATTGCAAGACGGTCACAATCATAGAATGCGTAATTGCCAATGTGCATTACACTGGAGGGAATGACAACAGAAGTCAATGCATCACAGTTGTAGAACGCGTTTTCGTTGATCTGAACCAGAGTGGAGGGCAGAGTGATCTGTGCCAGCTTGCCGCAGTCACTGAAGGCTTCCTTACCGATTCTGATGACGCCCTCGGGAATGATGACGGAAGTCAACGTGTCGCAATTGTAGAATGCTCTGCTGAGAATACGTGTCAAGGTGTAACCGTCAACACCGAGCGCAAGCTCTTCAGCTGTGCCGGTATAACCGATGACAGCCGCGGTCTTATCCTTGAACAGTGCGTAGAGAACGTTGTTGTTGTCAGTATAGAACTTTTCAAAGTTAAATACTACGTTGTCAGCTCTGTTATCACTGTTCCAGTTCTTGTGCCAATCAGCAGGCTTGCTTTCTGCACGTACGTAGATGTTTCCGCTGGTGAATGCGTATTCACCGATAACGGTAACGTTCTGAGGAATCACCACGTTGCTCAGCGGGCTATACGCGAATGCATATCTGCCAATCTCTGTCAAGGTGCTCGGCAGAGTCAGTTCCTTGAGGTTGTAGCAGTTGTAGAATGCATAATCACCGATCTTAGTCACGCCTTCGGGGATTTCAAGGCTCGTCAGTTCATAACAGTAGTAGAATGCATTGGAGCCAATCTCGGTCAGCGAGCTGGGAAGTGTGATCTCTGTAAGATCGTAACAGTATTTGAAGGCGCTGTTGCCAATCACAGTCAGCGTGCTCGGCAGGGATACGCTTGCAAGAATGTCACAATCGTAGAATGCCAGATCACCAATTGTGGTTACGCCCTCGGAGAGGATTGCGCTTTCAAGCTTGTTACAGTTGTAGAATGCGGAGCTTCCAATCGTCTGTACGTTTCCGGGAATGACGATGGAGGTCAGTGCATAACAGTTGTAGAATGCCTGGCTACCGATCACGGTCAGCGATTCGGGCAGCGAGATCTGTTCCAGCTTGCTGCAGTAAGCAAATGCGTTACTGCCAATGCTTACAACACCTTCGGGAATAACGATTTCCGTCAGTGCAGAGCAGTAGTAGAATGCATTATTGCCGATAGAGGTTACAGAAGCGGGGATAGTGATCTCTTCCAACTTGTTACAGTAGTTAAATGCGTTAGCGCCGATCTGAGTAATGGTATCGGGCAGGGTAATGCTTGTGATAGCGGAGTTTGCAAATACACCGGGATAAATGCCGATCACAGTGTAATTTTCCAGTCCGATCACAACCTCGGTCACAGAACCGTCAAAGCTGTAAACGCTTGCGGTACCGTCGGTGTGCAGTACGTAGGTGACACCATTCTGTTCATCGTAGTAGAGCTCCAAGAGGTTCCAGAATACGTTATCTGCAGAACCGCTGTACCAGTTTTCATGCCAGCCATCGGGCTTGGAATTCATCATCGGGTAAACGCTCGAGCAGGTGAATGCATATTCGCCAATAGTCTGGACGCATGCAGGGATCTCAGGATCGGTCAAGGGTACACTATAGAATGCACGCTCGCCAATCTCAATCAAGGATGCGGAGGGCAGAGTCAGTTCCTTGAGGTTGTAGCAGTTGCAGAATGCATAACTCTCAATGACGGTAACGCCCTCGGGAATTACGATGCTTGTCAGATTGTTGCAGTAATAGAATGCCTTAGTACCGATTCTTGTCAGCGTGGAGGGCAGGGTAACATCCTTGAGGTAGTACCAGTTGTAGAATGCGTTAGCATCCAATTCTGTTACGCCTTCACCAATGATCAGAGTCTGAACATTCCAGTTGCCGTTTGTCGATATGCCGTGTACGATGGTCTTGTAGCCTTCTACAGCATTGATGGTGACCGTAGAGGTGTTAATATCGTAGAAGTACAGGTGAGCGGTGCCGTCCTCGCACAAGAGGTAAGTCTTACCGTCCTCTGCGGTGTAGAAGGTACCTGCGGGCGTGCTCCATACCACGTTGGAGTTGTAGCCGTTCCAACCGTCCTCCCAGCCTTCAGGCTTTTCGGAAACGGGCACGTATGCATAGCTTTCGCCGAATGCATAGTAGCCGATTTCGGTTACGGTTTCGGGAATCAGGATATGACAATATGTTCCATAGAATGCATAATCGCCAATGGAGGTAAGGGTTGCGGGGAGGATGACTTGCGTCAGGTTGCTACAGCCATAGAATGCTTCAGCATCCAGCGCAACTACGCCCTCGGCAAGAGTTACCTTTTGGAGATCGTAATCGTTACGGAAGATGGGACGAACAATTACTTCATAACCCTCGATACCGCTGATCACGATTTCAGTCATGCTGCGATCATAATCAAAGGTATATGCCTTGCCTGCGTTGGTCAATACGTAGGTAATGCCGTTATCATCGGTATAGAAGTCCTTGAAATCCCAGTAGAGCGAGCCACTGTTACCGCTGTACCAGTTGTCACTCCAACCCTCGGGCTTTTGTGCGGACAGGAGCAGCATCAAGCCGGAAGAGAATGCGTAGTCACCAACGGTTGTAATGCCTTCGTGAATCATGACATGTTCCAGGTTTCCGCAATTGTAGAATGCATGATAGCCGATTTCGGTCAGAGTAGAGGGCAGCGTTACTTCTTCAAGATAGTACCAGTGGTAGAATGCGTTGGCATCCAGCTTGGTAACACCCTCGCCGATGACCAGCTTTTGGACAGTGCTGTTGCCGCTTGTGTTGCCATGGATAATTGTATCATAGCCGGCAACACCATTGATGGTCAGCTCGGTGCTGTTCTTGTCGTAGAAGTACAGGTGAGCCGTGCCGTCATCGCAAAGCAGGTAGATCTTGCCGTCCTCTGCGGTGTAGAACGTGCCTACAGGCACATTCCATACCACGTTGGAGCTGTAACCGTTCCAACTAGAATCCCAATCCGCCGGTTTTTCGGAAGCGGTCACGTATGCATAACTTCCGTTGAATGCATAATAGCCGATCTTAGTTACGGTTTCGGGGATAATGATATGGCAATAGGTGTTACTGAATGCATAGTTGCCAATGGTGGTGATGCTCGCGTCGATCGTAATGCGAGTGAATTCGCTTCTGCCACTAAGCAGAGAATTGGGGATCTCGGTTACGGGGAAGTCTGCATTACCGCCCAGTACGATCTCGCTGACAGTACCGTTGACAGATGCGATGTAGACGGTTCCGTCGTTGAGCTTGACGTAGGTGACGCCGTAAGCGTCGGTCAGCATATCAGCAACGTTCCAGGTGGTGTTGCTGTTATATCCGCACCAGCCGGAATCCCAACCCTCGGGAGCTTGCTCGCCGCTGTAGTAGAGCTTGCCGTGTGAAAGTGCATAATAACCAACCGTGGACAGTGCGTCGGGCAGACGGATGATCGCATTGCTCGAGATGTAGCGGAAAGCATACGACTCTACGGTGGTCAGCGTGCTCGGCAGAGAGATCTCCTTGAGGTTGTTACAATCATAGAATGCGTATTCACCGATTGTGGTTACACCTTCGGGGATGACTACGGAAGTCAAGACATCGCAGTTATAGAAGGCTTTGTCTGCGATCGCGGTGATGGTATAGCCATCTACGTACAGCGTGATCGCGCTAGCCGCACCGTTAAAGTTAACGACGATTGCGGTGTTGTTGTTAAGCAGTGCGTAGGTGACGCCCTGTGCATCGGTGTAGAACTCGGTGAAGTTCCAGACAACGTAGTCTTTTCTGCTTTCACCGTTCCAGTTCTTGTGCCAATCGTCCAAACGCTTTTCGTAAGTTACGTAAACCGTACCGGATGTGAATGCGTATTCGCCAATGGTAGAAACAGATGCGGGAATTGCAACGTATTTCAGATTGCCGCAGTTGTAGAATGCATGCGAATCGATCTCGGTCAGAGTGGAGGGCAGCGAAATACTGGTGAGAGCAGAGCAGTACTGGAATGCACCGCTGCCGATCTTGGTGACGCCCTCGGGAATTACGATGGTCTTCAAAGCGTTGCCGCAGTTGTAGAATGCGTTGCTGCCGATTTCGGTCAGAGTGCTCGGCAGAGTAACTTCTGCAAGATTGTAGCAGCTGGAGAACGCGCTTTCACCAATTACGGTGACGCCCTTGAGCACGACTACGCTTGTAAGTGCGTTACAATCAGCAAATGCAGCATATCCGAACTCGGTAACACTACCGGGAATGCTAACAGCGGTCAGTGCATCACAGTTATAGAATGCGTGGCTGCCGATTGTTGTCAGAGCACTCGGCAGAGTCACTTCTGCAAGAGTTCTGCAGTAGTAGAATGCGTTGCTGCCGATCTCGGTCAAGGAGTTGGGCAGAGTGATTTGCGTCAGGTATTGGCAATTATAGAACGCGCTGTCGCCAATCTTGATCAAGCCCTCGGGAAGCGTGATGGATTCGAGGTATTTGCTGTCATAGAAGGCGCTGTTAGCGATTTCGGTGACGGTGTATCCTTCTACGTAGAGTTCAACGTGCTCAACCTCGTCTTCGAATGCAAGTACGATCGCGGTCTTATCGTTGCGCAGTGCGTAGGTGATACCGTAGGTGTCATCATAGAAGATGCTTTCAACGTTCCAGATCAGACTGCTTGTATTGCCGTTATACCAGTTGGAATTCCAACCTTCGGATGCTTGTGCTGCACTCAAAGCAATTTTGCCACTCAGTGCATACTGTCCGATGGAGGTGACGCCTGCGGGAACGATCAGGTAACCTTCGAACTTAACGCTGTCGAACGCACGGCTGCCGATTGTGGTCAGAGCGCTCGGGAGCTTGGTCAGAGTTGCATTGTAGCAGTTGTAGAATGCACGCTCACCGATGTAGGTGACACTGTCGGGCAGATCAATGCTGCTCAAGCCGTAGCAGTAGTAGAATGCATAGTTACCAATGCTTGTAACCTGTTCGGGAATGTTGATCTCGCTCAGGCTGTAGCAGTAGTAGAATGCGCGATTACCGATATGGGTCAGCGAAGCGGGCAAGTTGATGCTCTGCAGGCTGTAGCATTCGCTGAATGCATAGTCGCCAATGGTGGTAATCGTGTCAGGCAGTACGATGCTGGTAATGGAGTAACCTGCAAAGACTCTGGGGTAAATGTCTACGACGGTATAGCCGTTGAGATTGATCACAACCTCGGTCACAGAACCGTCAAAGCTGTAAACGCTTGCGGTGCCGTCAGTATGCAGCACGTAAGTGATGCCGGTGGTTTCATCGTAGAAGATGTCCAGCATATCCCAGAAGATGTTATCTGCAGAACCGCTGTACCAGTTGTCATGCCAGCCGGCAGGCTTAGAGCCTACCATCGGGTAGATCTTGTTGCAGCTGAATGCGTATTCGCCGATCGTGGTAACCGTTGCAGGAATTTCGAAGTCTGCAAGAGGTGCGTAGTAGAATGCGTATGCGCCGATCTCGGTCAGGGTAGAGGGCAGCGTGACCTCGGTCAGGTTATTACAATCGATGAATGCTCTTTCTGCAATGGTGGTGACACCCTCGGGAATGGTGATGCTTACCAGATTATCGCAGTTGTAGAATGCATATGTGCCGATCTCGGTCAGAGTAGAGGGCAGTGTTACTTCTTCAAGATAGTACCAGTTGTAGAATGCGTTGGCATCCAATTTGGTAATACCCTCTCCGAGGGTCAGCTTTTGGACAGACCAGTCGCCATTGGTGTTGCCATGGATGATTGTGTTGTATCCATCAACGCCGTTGATGGTCAACTCGGTGCTCTTGCTGTAGAAGTACAGGTGAGCCGTACCGTCTTCGCAAAGCAGGTAGACCTTTCCGTCCTCTGCGGTGTAGAACGTGCCGGTAGGTGCG
>JAZOLE010000160.1:0-15193 GCA_045652835.1 Eubacteriales bacterium
TATACCAGGGCGACTGATGCAGAATGGATGCGGGGTAATCGCGCTTGCTCTCGCCCTCCATGGTATACCAGGACAGGTGCTGGCAACGCAAATTGATGCCAAACAGGGCTTGCCAATCGCCAACCGCCTTATGCGCTTTGAAATCAAACTGCCAGCCCGTACAGCCGTACAGCTCGGAAAGCAACCACTTTTTGTCAAGCTGTCGTGCCGCGGAGGAAAGCTGCTTGACAATCCAATAGCAACGGTTATGCTCGGTCAGGCAGTCCACGCCCGGATATCCCATGTGCTCGTAAAAGCGCATCAGAGAGCCGTTGGGCACGGTCTGATTCATCAGGGAATCCTCGTGCAGCACGTGTCCCGTAAATTCAATGCCGTTGGCCTTACACCATTGGTTGATCGGCATGGCAAAACGTTCGATAAACAAGTTATTGGCAAGGTCAATATAATGCAGCTTGACGGGGGCTACCTGCTTGCCTTCATATCTGTAGAACAGTTCGGGCAGAATGGGGCGCGCATCATAACCGTAACGCTTGAAAAACTCATCGAAAATGTCATCCGTCCAAGCAGTTGCGCAGGAGATCACGCCGTCCTTTTCACGCAGGTTATCAAAGCAATGGCCGCGGTGGGGCTCATCGGTGAAAATGCCCTTGATGGACGTGCCGATGCGATCCCCGCAACGACGCTTGTACTCCTCGTGAGTCATGTCGATAAACTTATAAACCGCCTTATACGACATGGTGTCGATATAGGTAGTGCCGTTGTAGTTGGAATTGGGCGCATCGGGCACGATGGCAAAGCGCAGCACCTTCCATTCGCCCGGTTTATTTTCCACAGCGGGCGCAAACTTGTCAATGGCAGTTTTGACAGCGCGGCTCAGGCAATGCGGGCAAGCCATGGCAGACGTATCAAGCTCCTTGTATGCCCAGACATTGATACCGTCCATCTTGGCCACAAAAAGCGCGATGCTTTTGTCATCCCATACGGCAAGCTCGGGGGCTGATTCAAACACGTACAGCGATTTCATGCGGTATTGCTCGTCAATCGTGACCTTTCCGCCCGCAGAGCCCGAGGGCCAGCGGTCCTCATCGTACAGCCAGGATTCCATTCCTGCTCTCTCTCCCGCATCGGCAACGGCGTTGATCAGATCAAACCAATCCTTTCCCAGATATTCCGTAATCAATCCGGCACGCGAGTGCATGAAATACCCGCCAAGGCCCATTTTTTTCATGACCTCGACCTGACGCACCAATTCCTGCTCGCGAAGCTCACCGTTCCACGACCAGAAGGGCTTTCCACGCCACTCAACACCGGGGGCCGCGAACGTGCTGTGTAACTCTTTTTTACTCATGGTACACCTCCGTACTGTGTTGTTAAAATCATTATAACAAAAAGAATTCGCCATTGCAAGGGCTTCGGAAAATAAAGCAATTTTGACAAGTTTTGACCTTGTAATTTAGCAAGATTGCGCAGTAGACGAATTTTTTTTTGCTTTGCAACATAGACACACGGCGATTGTGGAATATACTGTATTGAACACATTTACGAAAGGACGCTATTTTATGCCAAAATATTTCGGAACAGACGGCTTTCGCGGCAGATCGGGCGAGGCACTCAATGCGGATCACGCATACAAGATCGGCCGCTTTTTGGGGTGGTATTATCGTAAAATCGAGGCCGGGGCACGCGTGGTGATCGGCAAGGACACACGCCTTTCCAGCTACTCCTTTGAATATGCGGTAGCCGCAGGGCTGACAGCCTCAGGCGCGGATGCTTATATGTTGCACGTCATCCCCACTCCGGGCGTTTCCTTTGCGGTACGCGGGGGAGATTTTGATTGTGGAGTCATGATTTCCGCCAGCCACAATCCCTTTTATGATAACGGAATCAAGCTGGTGGACGCAAACGGTGAAAAAATGGACGATGCGACGCTGTGCGAGGTGGAAAAATACCTGGACGGAGAGATCTCGGAGCTCCCCTTTGCAACCGATGACAAAATCGGCAGAATCGTGGATTACAGTGCAGGCAGAAACCGCTATACGGGATATCTGATCTCTCTTGCCTCCAATTCCTTCAAATCACTCAAAATCGGGCTGGATTGCGCAAACGGGGCTTCTTGGATGATTGCGCCCGCTGTGTTTGAAGCCTTGGGAGCTCGCGTCAGTGTGATCGGGGCTTCGCCCGACGGAATCAACATCAACAACGGATACGGCTCTACGCATATCGAGCGGCTTTGCGACCACGTGCGCCGCGCGGAGTTGGACATGGGATTTGCTTTTGACGGAGTCGCGGACCGTTGCATTGCCGTGGATGAACACGGTGACGTGGTCAATGGCGATCATATCCTGTATATCCTTGCAAAATCGCTCAAGGAGCAAGGTATGCTGGCGCATAACACACTGGCGGTGACCGTGATGTCCAATCTCGGGCTGTTCCGCGCCTTGGATGCGGCGGGAATTGATTACGATATCACCCCCGTGGGAGACAGATTTTTGTGGGAGAGCATGGCAAAAAACGGCTATCGGATCGGGGCTGAGCAATCGGGTCACGTGATTCTTTCCAAGTACGCAACCACGGGCGACGGCATACTGACCGCCATTATGCTTACAGAAGCCATGCTTTCCAAAAAGACTTCCCTTTCCAAGCTGGCATCCAACGTGAAAATGCTGCCTCAGGTAACCCAAAACCTACGCGTAAAGGACAAATCGCGGGTCATGCAAAGCCCCGAAATCGCGGGCTTGATCCGTCGTCTTTCCGAGAACGAATTGGCACAAGGGCGCATTCTTTTGCGGCAAAGCGGCACCGAGCCCGTGGTGCGCGTGATGGTGGAAGCGGACACACAAGCCGAATGTGAAGCGCACGCAGACAGGGTTATTACACGAATCAAGGAGCTTGGATTGCATGAATGATACGCATTTTTGTTTATTTTCCAACAATTTGTTTGATTTTTCGCGCACGATCGCTGCACCGCTGATGCAAAATATGACTTACCCATGGGAAGCGTTGTCCGAAATCGCAGACTTTATCCGCGCGTTGGGTCCTACGCTTGACTCGGAGGTCTACACCGATATGGGTGATCACGTCTACGTTGCCAAGGATGCAAAAATCGCGCCGAGTGCACACATGCAAGGGCCTTGCATCATCGGCAGCGGTGCGGAGATTCGACACTGCGCCTTTATCCGAGGAAGCGCCATCATCGGTGCGGGCGCGGTGGTGGGTAACTCTACAGAGCTGAAAAACTGCATTCTCTTTGACAGCGTGCAAGTGCCGCATTACAACTACGTGGGCGACTCGATCCTTGGCTACCGCGCCCACCTTGGCGCGGGTGCTGTGACCAGCAACGTCAAAAGCGACAAGTCGCACGTGCACGTCAAGGGCGAGGGCTTTGATATTGACACGGGGCGCAAAAAGGTGGGCGCCATGATCGGCGACGGCGTGGAGGTTGGCTGCGGCGCTGTGCTCTGCCCCGGTACGGTGATCGGTCGCGGCAGCACGGTCTACCCTTTGGTGCGCGTGCGCGGCGTCATTCCCGACGGTTGCATTGTCAAAAGCGAAAGCGTAATCATTCCGCGGAAATAATTGACAACTCGGTCCTCCTGTGCTATAATATGATATATTACCGCAAAAGGAGGACGCCGCATGAAAAAGAAACGACTTATCATTGTCACCGTATGTGTTTTGCTGGCCGTTCTCATGATCGGCAGCCTGTTCGTAGCAGCGGGCATTGCGTTTGCCAATGCAGACAACCTGCAATTTGGCGGCTTGGTTGGCGAGCTGCTTGCGGATAAGAATACGCCAACGACCGACGAGCCGACAAGCGAACAAGATTCGACCGCGCCCGATTGGGAGGAGGTCATGACCAACGAAACGCCCACCGAGGACTCCACGTACGAGGATTCAACCAATCCCCCCGAGCCGCCTCCCACACCGGATGACACGCCCGCGCTGCGTTTCTTCCTCGGTAGCGGTGCTGTCTGGATCGGTAACAACAAAATTGCAAATTTTATCGAACCCGGGAACGCCTCGGAATGGAATCATCACGCAGTCATTGAAGATTACAAGGCAGAATACATCATGATTACGGGATGGGCTGCAATTTTCACTGAAACTCCCATACAGCTCGGTTATCAAATCGATGACGGGCAGCCGGTATACGGACACTACAGCGGATTCAGCGCGGCGGATCAAGCCACTACTATGGCAGCTCTCGGTATGGGTGCCATTCGGGCTGCCGACGTTATGCTTGATATCCCCGTTCAAAATCTATCGGGCACACATACTGTCAATATTCTCGTGCGCAACCAAGACAGGACCGGCGAAGGTGTGATCTCTACGTTCACCATCGAAAAGGCAGAGCCTCCGTACGTCTTTATGGCAAATGCGCAGTATCTGGCAGACATGCTGGAGAACGAACGCAGTGCGGGAATTGAGAGCTATCAGTATTCACCGGGCATTTATCCGGAAATGGGACTCATACACGTACTCTCCGACGCCAATACCGACTCCCCTTTTATGGAGATTTGTTCGTATAACGGAGAGGTCTACAGTACAGGCGCACGGTATCTTGTTATCAAATGCCAAAGAAACAGTCCGAATACAGCCTACGTGAGCGTCAGCTCGTCTATACCCAAAAATGAAGAAAATTTATTCTTTACGTATGGAGAAAAATGGAATTGGGAGCTGATCATCATTGATCTCGCCCAAGCAAATCCGATCTCAGTCAACGGCTCGTATGATATCACGTATCTGCGTTTTTCTCTCTTTGACGGTACTGCCGATCAAATAACCGCAACCGAAATTGCCTGGATTGCAACCTTCAGGACGGTCGAGGACGCACAACAGTACGATGCCGATCATCCGTATGCAAAAGGCTGATCTCATATAGGCAAAAAGCCCTTCGGGGCTTTTTTGCTTGCAATTATACTATGTGTTGACAAATTCATGCAAATATGCTATAATCAAACTGTAGTAATGTACGGAAAGGAGATTTGCAACAATGAAAAAGTATTTTGTACGCACGCTTTGTATCGCGTTCATTCTCTTGCTGTGCTTGCCCATGGTGGCTTGCGACTTTGAGTTTGGCGGCTTGGTTGGCGAGCTGCTGGCAGACAAAGAACCCGGCGGAGTTGTGCCCGACCAATGGGAAAGCGATCTTGTCATTGAAGATATCCTCCCCGATGTCCTCCCCGATATTGAAATCGAAACTGAAATCGAAACCTCTTGGGTTGACGAATTCATCTCCCAAGATATCATCGAGATGCCTACCGAGGATATCACCTATCAGGATTATGATACCACTGAATATCATACCACCGAGCCTCCCATCGTAGATCCCCCGATTCCCGAGCCTGTCCTGCATTTCTCGTTTGATGAATGTGATGCATGGATCGAGGATCAGCAGGCGCAGCAATTCTTTACCCCCGGTATGTATGCAAACTGGGATAGATATGCCACGATCGACAATTATAACGTCGAATACGTACGCGTATGGGGCTGGGTAGCGTTCCAATCGGAGCAGATCGGTCAGGTCGGATACCGCATTGACGACGGTGAGCCTGTATATGACGATGCTTTCATAATGGAAGCAGAACAACCCATCATTGATGCTGCACTCGCTATGGGCGCGCAATCTGCTGCCAGAATCAGCATCATGATCCCCGTCAGACAGCTTTCGGGAGAACACGTCATTGAAATCGTCGCACGTGATGGTTATGAGTTCGGTTACCAAGCAAGCATTGCCTTTTTTGAGTTTGAAAAGGCAGTTGACCCGTACGCCCCCTTATTCGTGTTTGATCCGAGCGCACTGCTGCAGGCTGCGCAAAAGCTCTCGCATGATCAGCACACCTACCTCAGCGAGGACAGCTCCTTTATTACCTTGTCAACCCTTGAAGGCATCGACCCTTGGTTCACGCCTTTGATGCCCGGAGTTAACGACTCTAACGGCATCGGTTACAAAAACGTGCACTACGTTGTCATTGCCTATCGCACCGAATATGCCGGTTCTGTAGGTCAGTTGTACTTGGGATCGGGTGTCGGTCCTACGGGTCAAGGCGACGAGTACAAATTCGACTACGTTGGCGACGGTGCATGGCATACCTACATTGTCGATCTCTCCAAGGTCGAATCGGTAAACAGCGATTTTGATTTGGATTATCTGCGTTATGACATCTTCGATGCGCCCAAAGAAGCAGGACAGTCGGTAGATATTGCCTACATTGCAGGCTTTGACTCCATGGAGGACGTCTTTGCATTCCAGACACAAAACAATCTCGGATAATTCCGAACACAAAAAAAGGCTCTCATGGTTGTGAGAGCCTTTTGTTTTGTCTTTATTGTCCCTTGACCGTGATCACGCGGCAATCGCCGGTGTATGCGGTAGAGGTGATGTATTGGGTGATGCCATTGGGCAGCACGTCCTCGTGATTGAAGTGCACGTGCCCTGCAAATACGGCTACAACGGGAGAATTTTCATCCTCTGCAACCGCATGGTAGAAGCGTTGCACGTCGGGGCTCCAAGCGCACACGCCTGTGTCTCCGCCCATACCGAGATCCTTGCCCCAAACCTTTGTGCAATCAGCCACAAGACTATCCACGTGCAGCGGCACGTGCAGCATTAAGATAATGGGCTTGCCCTTCTCGCAAAGCGCGAGGAACTTATCCACGGTGGATGCGCTGACAGAGTCGGTGCTGTTATCCACCGAAACCACCATAAACTCATCAAACTCCACGTACTTGACGTACGGATCATCCGCAGGCTCGCCCGCAGAGAGTGCGTTAAGCTTTGGAATAAAGGATGCGGCTGCGCCTGCGGACAAATAATCGTCTGCATAGCACCAGTCGTGGTTCCCAAGAGAATACAGCGCGGGAGCTTTGAGCGCCGCGATATTCTGCGCCATCAGCGAGATATTCAGCTCGGACGGGAAATCGATAATATCGCCCGTCAGCATCAAAAGATCTGCGTTGATCTCGTCCGCATAGCCGAACATATACGGCATGCGCTCCTCGGAAAGCATAAAGCCATCGGTAAACGCATTGCGGCGACCCGCGATATAGTTGCGACGGTCGGCTTTCATTGCCTTTGCTTCCTCGGTGCTGTATGCGCTGGAATGCAGGTCGGTCACCTGCAGCAGCGTATAGTCGCGCGAAAGTCCGGGAATGGTTACCGTAGCGGTAAGAGGGGTCACCATCTGCTTTCCTGTCATTTCCAATACCTCCGCCTTAGATGCAGCAAGCGCGATCGACTTGACGTAGACCGTCTCGCCACCCTTTTGCGTATCCGCAAAGTCGATGCGCAAGGACGTGAGCACCGCGCCCTCCTTCTCGGATTTGGAGAACGGCACGATCACGGTCTGCCAGTCCTTTGCGTTTCTTTGATAGGTAGTCGTGCCCTTGCTCTTGTACTCGGTACCGTCCACCTGGGTAAAAATCGTGACGGAAAACTCACTTGCGGACACGTTTTCGGTCTTGAGCGTCACCACGGCATATGCGATGTCATTCCAAACCGCCTGCTCAAGTCCGAGCAACTGCATATAGGTCGCATAATCCAGCGTCAGATGGGGATTGCGCACGCGCTCACCCTCGCTGGTCATTTTGATAGCAGTCGCATCGCCGTCCGCGACAAGCTCGTACGCACAGTACTTACCGCCAAGCAGCACAGCGTTTGCGCTGTTTTCATAAAACGTGACGTGCGTGCCGCTTGTCGGGCTTTGGGGCGTGATCTCAATCTGCAGCCCCTCTGTCTCGGCTTCGGTCTCGGGTTCGGTCTCCGTCTCGGTCGATTCATGAATCGACCCTACGGTTTCCGTTTCGGTTTGGGTCGGTACTTCCTCGGTGGTTTGAACGGGTGTATCACCCGTATTCGTGTCACAGGCAACCGCGCTGCAAAGCATCAGCAAAAGCAGCATGCCCGCGATCCATCGCAGATATTTTCTCATTTTTCAGTACCTCTTTTCAAAATACAGAGGGATTTTATCAGTTATCCTTGCTCTTGGTTGCAATCTCGACAAGGATCTTGCCAAGGAATGCGTCAAAGGTCATAGTGCCAAGGTCAGCGTACTTACGGGAACGAACGGCAACCATGCCGGATTCGATCTCCTTAGCACCCACAACCAGCATGTAAGGCACCTTTTCGGTCTGTGCGGAGCGGATCTTGTAGCCGATGGTGTTGTTGGAGCGGTCGATCTCAACTCTTACGCCTGCCTCTGCAAGCTTTGCAGCAAGGCCTTCGCAGTAAGCAAGCTCGTTATCGCCCATAGGCAGCACCTTCACCTGCGTGGGAGCCATCCACATAGGCAGCGCACCTGCATACTTTTCAAGCAGCAGCGCCAGCGTTCTCTCGTAGCAGCCAAGCGAGGTTCTGTGAATGATATAGGGGGTGACACGGGAGTCGGTGGAGTCGGTGTACTCCATACCAAACTTCTTAGCCAGCAGCATATCGATCTGAATGGTTACGATGGTATCCTCCTTGCCGAATACGTTCTTGCACTGGATATCCAGCTTAGGACCGTAGAAGGCAGCCTCGTCGATACCGATCTCATAATTGCCCTTGCCAAGGTACTTGTCAAGCAGCTCGCCCATAATGCTCTGTGCCTCTTCCCACTGCTCGGGCGTGCCCTCGGACTTGTCGGTACGCTTGGGATCCCACTGGGAGAATCTGAAGGAGCAGTCCTCCCAAAGACCAACGGTCTCAAGGCAGTACTTAGCAAGCTCCAGACAGCCGCCGAACTCCTCGGCAAGCTGATCGGGACGCAGTACAAGGTGACCCTCGGAAATGGTGAACTGGCGCACACGGATCAAACCGTGCATCTCGCCCGAATCCTCGTTTCTGAACAGCGTGGAGGTCTCGCCCAATCTCATGGGCAGGTCACGGTAGGAGCGCTTCTTGTTCAAAAATACCTGATACTGGAAGGGGCAGGTCATAGGACGCATAGCAAAGCATTCCTTGCTCTCGTCATCCGCATCGCCCATAATGAACATACCGTCGCGGTAGTGATCCCAGTGACCCGAGATCTTGTAAAGGTCTCTCTTTGCCATCAAGGGGGTCTTGGTCAGCAGGTAGCCTCTTGCCTGCTCCACGTCCTCAACCCATCTCTGCAGCAGCTGTACGGTACGTGCGCCCTTGGGCAGCAGAATGGGCAAGCCCTGACCGATCACGTCAACCGTGGTGAAATACTCCAGCTCTCTGCCGACCTTATTGTGGTCACGCTTCTTAGCTTCCTCTACCATTTCCAAATACGTGCGCAGCTCGTCCTTGGAGGGGAATGCAGTGCCGTATACGCGCTGCAGCTGCTTTGCGGACTGGTCGCCCTTCCAATAAGCACCCGTGCACTGGGTCAGCTTGAGAGCCTTGACAGCACCGGTGGAGAACAGGTGAGGTCCGGCGCAAAGGTCGGTAAATTCGCCCTGCGTATAGAAGCTGATGACAGCATCCTCGGGCAGCTCCTCAATCAGCTGCACCTTATAAGGCTCGTTCTTCTCGGTCATAAGCGCGATTGCCTGCTCACGGGGCAGCTCGCTTCTCTCGATCTTGTGGTTTTCCTTGACGATCTTCTTCATTTCGTCCTCGATCTTCTTGAGAATGTCGGGCGAGAAGGTAACCTCGGAATCAAAGTCATAATAGAAGCCGTTGTCAATTGCAGGGCCAATGGTCAGCTTGGTCTCGGGGTACAGTCTCTTGACAGCCTGTGCCAGAATGTGAGAAGCAGTGTGACGGAATACGTGCTTGCCGTCTTCCTGTGCAAAGCTGAGCAGCTCAACGTTTGCGTCATCCTCGATCAGCTTGGTCAGCGCGACCACCTCGCCGTTCACCTTAGCGGCAATAATGCTGCGGTCGATCAGTTCAGCCTCTCTTGCAGCGTCGTATACCGTGATAGGTGCTTCGTATTCGCAAATCTTTGCGCCGAAATTGATTTTCATTGAAAATTTCTCCTTTATGTCATTACATATTTTTTATAAAAATAACCCCGATACAGCGTATGCTGTATCGGGGTGTGGATTACTGAAATCCGCACGGTTCCACCCGAACGTTTCACTCGTTTGGTATTCGATTTTGCGCGCAAGTGGTACCCTCTTTGCACGCGGCGCGTCCTCTCACCGGGTGGACGCTCTCTGTAGACGCATTTACAAAAAGGACATGTCTTTCACGCTGCCCTGTCTTACAGGGGCTTTCTGTTGATGGCAGAACGGGGGTTGACGATCTCGCGCCAATCCAGATCACCGCGGTCCAGTGCCATAATCAGCACCTCTGCGGTTGCGATATTGGTAGCGACGGGAACGTTGCTCTGGTCGCACATACGCATCAGCTCGTTCTCGATCTCGCCCGAGTATCTGCCGGGTCTGGTATCTCTGAAATACAGAAGCAGGTCGATCTCGTTATATGCTACACGCGAAGTGATCTGCTGTTCACCGCCCTGCTCACCCGCAAGCAGCTTTTCGATCTTCAAGCCGGTAGCTTCGGAAATGTACTTAGCGGTAATGCTTGTTGCACACAAGTGATGCTTACTGAGCACGCCGCAATAGGCAATACAAAATTGAGTCATCAATTCCTTCTTCATATCGCTTGCAATGATCGCTATCTGCATAATATCTCCCTTCCTTATTCCAGGTACCTTATTTCCCTTTATTTGCATAACCCTTACGGGCATATTTCATAATTCATATTATTATAGCACGATTTTGGTCTTCTTGTCAATGATATATGCAAAATATTTTCAAAAATATTGTATCTTTTGTGAAAAAAACAACTATGCAAAGTGCAATTTATGTGATATAATATGATTGTAATAAAATATGCAGGAAAGGCAGGTTCAAATCATGATCAATCAAATGAACGATTTACTTGCAAAATACGATCCCGCCGTGGCAGAAGCCATTGGCGCGGAATACAAACGAGAGAGGGACGGCATTGAGCTGATCGCCTCCGAAATCCTTGTTTCTCTGCCCGTTTTGCTTGCAGCAGGCAGCATTGCTACTAATAAGTATGCCGAAGGGTACAGCGGCAAGCGTTATTATGGCGGCTGCGCTTGCATTGACGTGCTGGAGGATCTGGCATGTGAGCGCGCAAAGCAGCTGTTTGGCGCAAAATTTGCCAACGTACAGCCTCACAGCGGCTCTCAGGCAAACACCGCGGTTTACGTTGCGCTGCTCAACGCAGGCGATACTGTTATGGGCATGAGTCTTGCCGAGGGCGGTCACCTGACCCACGGCAGCCCTGTCAATCTGTCGGGCAAATACTACAATTTCGTTCCCTACGGCGTGGGTGCTGACGGACTGATCGATTACGATGCGCTCCAGGCGCAGGCGAATATCGTACGCCCCCGCATGATCGTTGCGGGCGCATCCGCATATCCTCGCGCCATTGACTTTGCCCGTATGGCAGACATTGCACACAGCGTTGGCGCGTATCTGATGGTGGATATGGCGCACATTGCCGGTCTTGTCGCTGCAGGCGAGCATATGTCCCCGATCCCTTACGCAGACGTAGTCACCACCACCACGCACAAGACGCTGCGCGGTCCGCGCGGCGGCATGATCCTTTGCAACGATGAGAATATTGCCAAGGCTGTTAACAAGGCAATCTTCCCCGGCATTCAGGGCGGCCCCTTGATGCACATCATTGCGGCAAAGGCAGTTTGCTTTGGCGAGGCGCTCACTCCTGCGTTCAAGGAATATCAGCATAACGTGGTCACCAATGCAAAGGTATTGGCAGACGCGCTGCTGGAGGAGGGCTTTGACCTTGTGACCGGCGGTACCGACAACCACCTGATGCTGGTTGACCTGCGTCCTATGCACATCACAGGCAAGGAAATGGAGCGCAGACTTGACGAGGTGCACATCACGGTCAACAAGAATGCCATTCCCAATGACCCCGAAAAGCCTTTTGTTACCTCGGGCATCCGCGTGGGCACACCCGCTGCTACCACCAGAGGACTGGGTGCTGACGATATGATCACGATTGCCAAGTGCATGCGCATGACCGCACTTGAATTTGACACCAAGGCAGACGAGGTGCGCGGAATTGTTGCCGAGATCTGCAACAAGTACCCCCTGTACGAATAAAAGTAAAAACCTTTGGGCTGCCTATCTTTGGCAGCCTATTTGGTATGAAAAACTCCAAACGTGCCAATACTATCCTATGAAATTACACAACGGAGGTAGATTTTTATGATGACCAAGCCTCAAATCATTCGCTGCGGCGCCCGAGAAATACTCGATTCGCGCGGCAATCCCACCGTAGAAGCAACCGTGGTGCTGGCTGACGGCACGATCGGTGTCGCAAGCGTTCCCTCGGGGGCTTCAACAGGTATTTACGAGGCGCACGAGCTGCGCGACCGCGATCCTGCAAGATACGGCGGCAAGGGCGTTTCGCAGGCGGTAGGCAACGTTTGCAAGATCATTTCTCCCGCTCTTGCGGGCACGTACGCCTCGGAGCAATCCGACGTAGACAGGCAGCTGCGTGAGCTGGACGGCACCGATAATTTCTCCAAGCTGGGCGCAAATGCTGCCTTAGCCGTCTCTCTTGCAAGCGCACGCGCTGCGGCAAGCTGGTATCGCATTCCCCTGTACCGCTGGCTGGGCGGTATTGACGCGCACCGCCTCCCCGTTCCCATGATGAACGTGCTCAACGGTGGCGCACACGCGCACAACAACGTGGAAATTCAGGAATTTATGATCGTGCCCGTGGGAGCAGACTCGTTCTCCGAGGGCTTGCGCATCGGCAGCGAGATTTATCATCGCCTTGGCGAGGTGCTCAAGCACGAGGGACTTGGCGGCGGCGTGGGTGACGAGGGCGGCTATGCGCCCGATCTGACCTCGGACGAGCAAGCGCTGGAATATATCTGCCATGCCATTGAAAAGAGCGGCTATGACACCGAAACAGTCAAGATCTCGCTGGATGCGGCATCCTCGGAGTGGTATCGCGAGAGCGAAAATGCCTACGTTATGCCCAAGAGAAGCAAATACCGCAGCCGCGACGACCTGATCTCTTACTGGTCTGCGCTCTCCTCTAAGTATCCCCTGCTCTCCTTAGAGGACGGTCTGGATCAGCGCGATTTTGCGGGCTGGGCATCCCTGACCCGTACGCTGGGCAGCGATTGCATGACTGTGGGTGACGATTTGTTTGTAACCAACAAAAAGCGTCTGCTCGAGGGCATTGCGCACAAGAGCGCGGGGGCGATTTTGATCAAGCCCAACCAGATCGGCACGCTGACCGACACGCTGGACGTCATTCACACAGCCTCGGGCGCGGGCATGTCCTATATCGTATCCCACCGCTCGGGCGAGACCGAGGACACCACCATAGCCGATCTTGCAGTTGCTACCAACGCACCCTTTATCAAAACCGGTGCCCCCTGCCGCGCAGAACGCACCGCGAAATACAACCGCCTGCTTCGCATCGAGTCCTCGCTTGGCTCAAGCGCAGCCTACGGCAAAAAGGCAGGTACAGCATCCCCTATCTGCTGCGGCATGGAATAATCAAAGCATCAAAAAAAGGGCTCTCCCGAGGGAGAGCCCAATTTTTATTTGGCTCTATTTTACGTATTAGCCAACCTTAACGGTCAGTGTGTCAACGTAGAACATGCAATGAGCAAGCGTGTAGAACTTATATTCGTCAGTCGACTCGGGAGCAGTAAAGGTGAAGGTGACGTAGTATACGCCTTCGTTCTCTGCGTCTGCTTCAACGGTTGCTGCAACTTCTCCGCTGTTTTGTGCTCCACCCTGCATGCAGAGCAGCAGGAATGCGCGAGAGTCGGTTGCAATGTTGCCGAGCATATCGTAAATTTTGAAGGTGTACGTTACCTGTTGGCCGGGTGCAGCGGCAGCCAGACTGATGTGATCCGTTGCAAAGTATGCATACTCACCAAAGCCTGCAGCCTGCAGCTTTGCGAGCATGTCTGCGCCCAGAGTATTAAGCTCTGCGTAAGTGCAAGCACCGGTAATGGTCTGGAAGAACTGGCCTTCGCCAATGTCGAAGGTGTAGCCTGCTGCGAGTTCGTCAGCGGTAGGCTCTGCAAAGGTCTCGGGCTTGAAGATTTTGCCGGGAACGGTTGCCAGGTTTTCACCAATCAGTTCGCCGTATGCGTAAACCTCGTAGATCGAGAACCAGTGGTCGCCTGCAACACCGGTGTCATCCAGACGGGTGAACTTGATGTAACGAGCTTCAACCTCGCCCTTGAGGTTAACAGCGGTTGCACCGTGAGGATTACCCTCATAGATAACGGTGTAAGTGTCACCATCGGTAGAGACCGAAATGGTGTAGTTAAAGCTTGCGTTCTCAAACAGAACGTTGAGCTCGGTCAGCTTGTAAAGGCCTTCCAGGTCAATAACCAGGTTAGCAATGCCATTGGGCTTTGCACCCCAACGGGTAACGTCGTTACCGTCGGTTGCCTTCCAAGGAACGTTATCAGCGTTCTCAATGTTGTCCGAAGAAACGGGCTTGTTGAGTGCAACGTTTACCTTGGGAGCGGGAGCGTAGAAATCAGCGGGAACTTCAATGCTGTTGTAGGACTGCAGCGAAGCCTTGTTGAAGTTAATGGTACCGGTTCTGGTTGCAACACCCACATCGGAGTTAGCAGCGGTTGCAGCAACGCAAGCGTTTTCAAGCTCAACAACAGTGCCGTCAGCCAGAGTCAGAATTGCCTTTTCTGCAAGTGCATCAGGTGCTACGTCACCGTTCTTACCAACGATGCCGTAATCCTTGGTGCCGATGATCTCGATGGTAGCAACCTTCTTGCCACCTGCAAGAATGCTTACAACGGAACCGTTATCGGCAATGGTGATCTCATTGCTTTCGATCGGAACGTAGAAAACGTTGGGAACGTATGCGCCTTCAACATAGGTCTTGATGTTAATACGGAGCTTGCCGCTCATCAGAGGATTGAGGTAGATACCTGCGCCGCCCATGGAAACAACTTCGCCGCCGTCGTGACCATCCTGACCAAAGTAATGGCCTTCAATGGAAGCAGCCTGAATGCCACGTACGAAAATGCTCGCCTGGCCTTCATGTCCTGAGGTTTCAACAACGTTTACGGTAAATGCATAGTAGCCGTTGGGCTTGGTGTGCATAGAGGTAAAGTGGGTTACGCCATAGTAAGGATTGCCGTCATTGTACTTTGCGAACATATCAGCGCCTGCACCGTAGTAGATCTGGTCAAACAGCTGTGCAAGATCGGATGCCTTCAGATTTACGTCATCCTGC
>JAZOLE010000161.1:0-13101 GCA_045652835.1 Eubacteriales bacterium
CATACCTGCGCCGATAACGAGACCGCCCTCAGAGAATGCGGACTGGCTGCGACCGTAAACGATCTGCAAAAACAGCTCTCTCATAGCGGTGTTGATGGCGTCGCAAACGAGGTCGGTGTTCAGTGCCTCCAGCAAAGTCTTGCCGGGCAGGATCTCTGCTGCCATAGCTGCGGAGTGGGTCATACCGGAGCAGCCGATGGTCTCGACCAGTGCTTCCTCGATGATACCGTTCTTTACGTTCAGGGACAGCTTGCACGCGCCCTGCTGGGGTGCACACCAGCCCACACCGTGGGTGTATGCGGAAATGTCAGTGATCTGCTTAGCCTGTACCCACTTGCCTTCTTCGGGAATGGGAGCAGGACCGTGATCAGGGCCCTTAGCGACTTTGCACATATGCTGAACCTCAAGGCTCATTGCATATTCGCAGGTGTTTTCAATGCTCATGATTGTTTATCTCCTTATCAAAATTTTTACAGGGTTTGTGCCAACTCCTCAATTAAGGGAGTAATAGCTTCAAAATACTTTTGCGCGATCAGGCACGCGCCGTCCTCGTTGGGATGCACGCCATCGGGGGCATACACGGTCTTATCCTCTGCCTCGTCTGCGGCAAAGATATCGTGCATGGGAAGATACGCATCCGCGTACTTATCGGCAAGGGCTTTGACGATTGCATGCTTTTCTGCAAGCTCCGCCTTGAGCACCTGCTTATCCGGTACGTCGATCAAAAACGGCTGAATGATCATGATCTTTGCAGCGGTCTTTTGCTTGATCTCCTCAAGCAGTGTGGTGTAATTTTGCTCAAACGCCTCGTTGGAGGTGTAGATGCCTGAAAAAGCATAATGATGCCACACATCATTGATGCCAATCATAATAGAAACTATATCGGGTTGTATTTCAATGAAATCACTTTGCATTCTTGCTACGAGGTCCTCGGTACGGTTACCGCTAATGCCTAAGTTGGTAAATGCAAAATCAATATCGGGAAACGCGTCCTCCACCATAGCAGATGCATACTTGGGGTATCCAAAGCCCATGTCGGAGGACTGACTTCGGTCTCTGCCCGCGTCGGTTACGCTATCCCCTTGAAACAAAATCTTCATAATCTCTTTTTTCGACCTCTTAGCCTACGATCTCGCCGTAGATTTCACCGAATGCGCAAGCAGCGTTGCACTCGTCGGTATCGATGTGCATAGCCAGCGCGAACTTGTCGCTTACGCGGCAAACCACGTCATCAAAAATCAAAGAACGAGCGGAGTTTACGCGTACCTTAACGATCTGACCGTTGGTAACGCCCAGAGCCTCTGCCTCTTCGGGACGCATGTGAATGTGTCTTTTTGCGATGATCACGCCGCTGGCGATGGTCAGCTCGGCGCAAGGACCAACCAGCTTATCGCCGGGGGTGTTTGCAACGTCGCCACTCTCACGTACGGGCACGCCGGCAAGACCGAGTGCGCGTGCGTCCGAGAAGGACAGCTCTACCTGGTTAGCAGGACGGGTGGGACCCAGAACGCTGACTGCCAGAGAGCCCTTAGGACCTACAAGGGTGATCTTTTCGTTGCCGGTAGCGAACTGACCGGGCTGGCTGAGCATCTTCTTTACAGTCAGCTCTGCGCCTGCGCCGTACAGTACTTCAACGGCTTCCTTGGTCAAGTGGATGTGTCTGGCAGAGGTTTCAACCAGAATTTTGTTTTCCATAATGACATCTCCTTAATATATGTATTTTTTATTTTTGCGTAAAAACCGGATTTCTCCATTATCATCCTACATTATAACACAATCCTACAAACTTGTAAAGAGATTTTTTGAATAATTGCGCGTGCATATCGTGATAATTTTAGGGCATACTGTCAATATTCAAGCAAAAGGAGAGAAAACATGAAGCAAACGGACAAGCAAGACGAGCGGACAGAGGGGCTGGGCGAGCTGCTCGACAACATAAAAGAGAGTGGCGGCACTCTGACCAAGGGCGCTGCGCAAAGCATTCATTGCCTTTCGATCGTGGGGCAGATCGAGGGACACTATATTCTGCCGGACGGGCAGAAGTCCACCAAATACGAGCACCTCATTCCCCTTTTGGTGTCGATTGAGCAAGACCCCGAGATTGACGGGCTTTTGATATTGCTTAACACCATGGGCGGTGACGTGGAGGCAGGCTTGGCGATTGCAGAGGTGATTGCATCCATGACAAAGCCGACCGCATCGGTGGTATTGGGCGGCGGACATTCGATCGGTGTGCCGCTGGCTGTGGCGGCAAAGCGATCGTTTATCGTACCCAGCGCGACCATGACCATACACCCTGTACGCATCAATGGACTTGTTGTGGGCGCACCGCAGACCTACACGTATTTTTCGCAGATGCAAAAGCGGATCATCAATTTCATCTGCAGCCATTCAAGGGCGCAGGAGGATGAGATCCACGCGCTGATGATGCGTCCCGACATGATCGCAACCGACGTGGGATCGGTGATTGAGGGGCAAGAGGCGGTGGAATACGGACTGATTGACGCTGTGGGCGGCATTGATACCGCATTGGCGGACCTGCGAAAGCAGATCAAGGGCAAAAAGAAAAAGAAACCCCACACAGACACACACTAACAGATTGAAAGTTTTTGATCGACCTTTTTTCAAAAAGGTCGCAGGGTCTTGGGGCAGCGCCCCAAGTCGCGCCCGCAGGCGCGAAATAATCTCGGCGTTTCTTTTGGTACCTTTCTTTGCGCCAGCGGTGTCAAAGAAAAGTACGGAAACGGTTTGCTTACACCCCACCACACGGACACGCACTAACAGTATTGAAAGTTTTTGATCGACCTTTTTTCAAAAAGGTCGCAAGGTCTTGGGGCAGCGCCCCAAGTCGCGCCCGCAGGCGCGAAATAATCTCGGCGTTTCTTTTGGTACTTTTCTTTGCGCCAGCGGTGTCAAAGAAAAGTACGGAAACGGTTTGCTTACACCCCACCACACGGACACGCACTAACAGATTGAAAGTTTTTGATCGACCTTTTTTCAAAAAGGTCGCAGGGTCTTGGGGCAGCGCCCCAAGTCGCGCCCGCAGGCGCGAAATAATCTCGGCGTTTCTTTTGGTTCTTTTCTTTGCGCCAGCGGTGTCAAAGAAAAGAACGGAGAGAATTACCTCAATGTAAAAGAAAAGGAAGTTACAAACGCAAAGTAACTTCCTTTTTTGTTTATGTGAGCAAACTGTTTCCGTTCTTTTTGGCAAAATTGCCGCAAAAAGAACCAAAAACGGCGAAAAAAGTTTCGCCTCTGCGGAGGCGACGAGGGCTGCGCGCCCTCGACTGCGCCGCCTTTTGAAAAAGGCGGGCGAAAACTTTTCATGAGAGGCGCGCCTGCGCGCCGATCAGTGGCACGTTCCGCAAAGCTTATATCCTTGCTTTAGCAAGGCATCCAGCTCCTCTTGTGTGCCTGCAAACTCCTTTTTGTTCTTGTCTGCCATTTGCTTGACGCCCGAGCAATCCGGCTTATGGACTCGCTTGGAGCTGGTGTTCAGGATCAGATGCAACAGCCCGTCATCGGGATAAGTAGTCTCCTCACCGGGCGTGGTGGGACCGCCATCGGCCTCCAGATAGCTCTCGCCCGTCGCGTAATCAATCACAATGCCCGGCTGCACGTTATATACAAATACACAGAAGCATACGCCGTCGCCCTCATCCTCCACAGACCAAGCCTCCATGATCGCACCGTCCGCAAGCAAATTATCGCCCGTGAATACAGGCGTGACGCGGTACATGACGTGATTGCCCGTTTCCTTGACGTAGTCGGCGATCATATTTTCAAACGGGATCATGTTCTCGTTGAAATATCTTGTGCCCGTCAGCAAATTGTTGGCATTGGCGTCCTCACCCGTGATCTGCCAGCCGATCAGGTGGCAGCGGTTATACAGGTTGCCGCCGTTGACAATGCTGTACTGCGCCTGCACCCAGCCTGTCGGCTTGATGCTGCTGATATTGCCTCTTTCCCCCGTGGGCATCAGATCCTTGCCGCAGCATGCCATTACCGTCGTGCATCTGCCCAAAGCGTCCAAAGCACCGTAGGTTTCATAGGACTCTGTAACCTTTTCCGCCCCTGTAAACCAAGGAGTATTATCATTGAGCGCAACGTATGCCTGCCCGTTGTACGCGGGAATGCTTGAAAGATCGAAATCGGGCGTCGGCTCCTCTGTCTCCGGCTCGGTCGGCACGTCGGTCTCTGCTTGCGTCGTATCCTGCGTCGTGCCCTCGGTGGTCTGCTCGGTTACTTTATCGGTCGGAGCGTCTGTACTATCAACTATTGTAGTCTGCTGTGTTGTGGGCGCGCTTGTGTCGGCTGCGGTGGTGTCAACACCCGTTCCCTGCCCGTCACATGCAGAAAGGCACAACAGCAACGCCAACAAGAGCGCCGCAAGGGCACGCGCCAGCATATGCTTACCAAACAGTTTTTTCAGGTTAAGCATGGGCTTTCTCTCCTTTTCTTACGTAAATTTCCTCGGTAATCTGCTCATGTGAATACCCCGCAAAATCTTCCCTGCGCGCAAGCTCAAAGCCAAGCGAAGCAAGGTCTGCGGTAAAATGACGGTCACCCGGGTAAGCTCTGTTCCAGCGGTACAAATACACCCGTTCCACGTTTTCCATGGGCATTTCGCCATCTTCGGCAAAGTAGTATTCCCCCTGTGCCGCGTCCAACCAAGGCGTTTCGCTGACACAAACGGGTGCATCCTGCTCAAATTGCTTTTTGGTATACGGCGTGACCCACAACCGAGTACCTCGCGCGGCATCCGCCATGCGTGCGCGCAACACCCTGTCCTGACTTTGCCTGCGGCGATTGAACATCATGCCGCCCAAGTCATCTATGCAGACTATTAAGATCATGCGTGCACCTCCTTTACGTTGCATGCCGTAGGGTCGATTCACGAATCGACCGCGGACGTGCAATGCACGCCCCTACGTTGATTCCACCACCATTTTACCACAAAACCCGCTGCCGCACAAGACCCGCACCAAAAATTCTTGCCTTTTGTGCGCGCGCGTGGTATAATAAAAGAAAAAACCACGGAGGTCTTCCATGATTTACAATAAACTCGTGCGCGACCGCATCCCCGAGATCATCAAATCCAAGGGCGGCACGTGCAAAACGCGCATTCTCTCAGACGAGGAATACGCGCAAAAATTAGACCAAAAGCTTGGCGAGGAGCTTGCCGAATACCTTGAATCGCACAGCCCCGAGGAGCTTGCAGACCTCTTGGAGGTCATTTACGCCTGCGCCGCTACGCAAAACCTCTCCCCTTCCGATCTTGAACGCTTGCGCGCCGAAAAAGCCGATAAGCGCGGCGGTTTCGGGGATAAGATATTGCTGATTGAGAGCGAGGATTGACACACATATAAGACGTGAAAGAGCGTCCGTATGGTGACCCCTTCCCCCGCGAGCACTTCGCGCCGCTGCGCTTTGCTACGTTGCGGGCCCCCTTCCCCGTAGGGGACGGCTTTTACAAGTTTCCCGTAATGGATAATCGTACAAGACGGATGGGCGCAACAAAGCCGTCCCCTACGGGGAAGGGGGACCGCAGCGGAACGGAACGCAGTGGAGTGCAGCGATTGCGGGGGAAGGGGCTACGCGCCACCAATTAAATACAGTTCAAATTTCCTTAAACACAAACGCTGTATTTCATAAAAAAGTTTTTCAAACCCACCTCACCTTTCAAAAATCAGCCGACTATATAGCCGAAAGCATTGATCAAGAGCTTGGAGAAAGATATGAAAAAACATGAATTGCTGAATATGATCGACGAAGCGCTGCTGGATGCGCTGTACGGCTATTGCTATCCGCGTACCCGTGACAGCTACGCCGCTCGCGAGCTTTGCTCGGATATCGTATATGCCTTAGTCAAGGCGGCGAATACCGACGGCGAGATCAACGAGCCCTACGCCTTTATCTGGCGTGTGGCGCGCAACGTGTATGCAGACTATTGCAAAAAGCGCAGCCAAGAGAGTGCCTACGGCTATATGGGAGACCCCGACGAGGCGCTTGCTCTGGTCGCCTCGGAACAGGACGATACGGACGATTCGCTCATGCAGCTTTTGCCCGACGTCTACCGTCGCATTGCCTACCTGACCCGCGCTTACCGCGAGGTCATGATCGCCTTTTACCTGGACGGCAAACCGATTGCGCAAATTGCCAAGGAGCAGGGCGTGCGCGAGGACACCATTCGTCAAAGACTGTATTCGGCAAGAAAGAAACTGAAAGATGAGGTAGAAAACATGACACAAACTAACAAACCGGTTGCACTCAACCATATCGACTACGAAATTATCGGCACAGGCAATCCCGGCTGGGGCGATCCCCGCGACGGATTTTGGGATCGTGACCTTTCGGCACACGTGCTGCACCTTTGCCACCTCTCCCCCAAGACCGCTTCCGAAATCGCAGCAGAGCTGAACGTGCCCACGCTGTACATCGAGCAGGAGCTTGAAATTCTCGCCCGCGGCAGAAACGGCGAATACGGTCTGCTCCGTCGCATGGACAACGGCAGATACGGTATCAACTTTGTTCTGCTTAACAGAAAGACCATGGAAAAAGCCATTGCCCTTTACGAGCAGCAGCTGCCCATGGTAGCTGACGTGATTGCTGATTTCATTGAGCAGCACAAAGAGGAATACCTCGCATTCCCCTATCTGAACGAGAACATTGACCTGAATCTGATCCTTTGGCAACAAATCTACTGGATGAGCAATGCACTTGAAGAGCAGGTCACAGGCATTTTGGAAACTAAGTATTTTGCCGACACCGTCACGCCCGACCGCCCCTTCACCGTATATGGCTTTGAAAGCATTGGCAGACACTTCGGCTGCGGCATGGACGGCACTGCTGCACAAGAGATTTGTGGCTACAGCAACGTCCACATGACCAATATTTACATCTCGCGCATTCAGAAACATTTCCACTGCGGTCACAATATTTCCACCGATCCCATGCTGCTCATGACCATTCGCGCCATCGAGGGTTTGGCGGTGGACACCCTTAGCGAAGACGAAAAGGAGATCGCCGCAAAGGCTATCGAGCAGGGTTATCTGTTCCGCAAGGGTGACGTGCTCTACACAAAGATTCTGGTCAATGACAAAAAGGACAGCAGTTGCCTTTACAGCGTAACCACCAAGCTGGAAAACGGCTACTTTGATCAGGCTGCCGAGTCGATTGCAAAGGAAATCGCAGATCTGATCAAGGACTCTCTGCCCGACTACCTGATCGGCGAGTGGCGCTATGCCAACCGCCTGGCAGGTCTGCCCATGTGGGATGCTTTGGTCGAGGCTTTGATCGCGCGCGGCATGCTCACCCCTCCCAAGGACGGCATTGGTGCCGAGGGTTGCTGGATGGAAGTGGAGAAATAAAATATTGCACGCTAAAATTGCCTGCGTCCAATCGGACGCAGGCTTTTTACATGGATATAATATCGTGGCGGGCGATTCGTTCAGTCGCCCCTACGGGGTGCGAAAAAACATCCGCCAAAGGAGGGGGCATTCCAATCCGTAGGGGGCATTCACGAATGCCCCCGAATTCAGACGCCGATCATTTCAGCATCAAATCCCCTTTTCTTCCATTCCTAACAGCTCTGCTGTGGTGCGATCGCCCGTGTACATATCTTGATAGAAGCGCTCGTAGAACGAGTCGGTGTCCTGTGCGGTAGGCGAGGTGCGGACCATGCAAGCATACTTTTGTAAGAGCGGAATGCACTCTCCGCTGCCAAACAGCAAATGCTCCAGCAGCATGGTGCCGTTGAGTGCCAGCGCCTGCTCCAGCTTTGCCGTAAACTCTCTGTCGGGAGCTGTGGCAATGGCAAAGCCGTCGGGATGGTTGTGTGCCACGATCACGGCAGAGGCATCCTTGATCAGCGCGCGTCTGGAAATATCGCGTGCGATGGGGCGCGCTTCGTTGATCGTGCCGTCGCAAACGTGATAAAAATCGATCAATCTCATGCGGTTGTCAAACATCAGCGCATATACGCGCTCGACTCCCAACCCAAGATAATACGGCTCTAAGTATTCCCTGACCTTTTTACAAGTGTCAAATCTGGGCGGCACGGGTCTGCTTTCGATTGCACTGCGGCGCACGATCTCACCCACAAGGCTGAGCATCAAGGCTGTTTTTTCACCCACGCCCTCGGTCAGCTCCAGCACCTCGGGAGCTGCGTTCAACACGCCCCAAAGCCCACCGTTTTGTTCAAGCAGCGCATGTGCCGTGCCGTTGGTATCCCCTCTGGGCACAGAATGATATAAAAGCATTTCGAGCAGCTCGTGCGAGGAAAAGCCGTCAGCTCCCTCTATTTTGTAGCGGTTGCGCATTCTTTCGCGATGGTTTTCATGAAGATTTTTATCCATACGATCTCCTTTTTCATAGTAGCCAAGCATTAAACGTTACCAATGTCATTATAACCGAATTTGTAAAAAAATGCAATAGAATTTTTCGATTTAGGCTTGGCTTCCGTCATTTCTATTGACAAAAATCTGCTGTATGAGTATAATAGAGGTAACTTAAAATCTACGGAGGTATCCGACATGAAACACAGAACGCTGCAAATAAGACTTTCTTGCATGCTCGCTCTTGTGCTGCTTTGCCTGCCCCTGCTTGCCGCTTGCTCGGGTGGCGGTGACGTCACCGATGCTGTGACCGATGCTGCGACCCAGGCGCAAACCGAGCAGACAACCGAGGTGCAACCCGAGCAAACCACCGAAGAGATGACCGAGGAGGTTACCGAAGAGAGCACCGAGGATACCACCGAGCAGACAACCGAGGCAGAAACCGAGCCTCCTGCGCGCGAGACCAAGACCTCGCTGAGTTTTACCGAGCTTGGCAGCGAGATCGATCTTGGCAAGTATTTCACCGCCCCCTATCAGTGCGAGGCTGCACTTGCCGAGGACGGCACGCTGCGCCTGAGCACCGTCAAAACGCCCGGCAGTATTGGCGCAAGCGACCCTTATATTTACCTCAAGCTTGCTCAGCTGATCAAGGATCTGGGCTACGATGCACCGGATACCCGCGACAATCCGCACATGGTGCTGCGCGTACGCAGCGAGGGCAGAACGGGCAAGGTATTCTCCCTGTTCGGCTATAGCTCCAAAACGCCCAGCGGTGCAGGCATTACCGGACAGCTGGACAGATACGTTGCTGATTCCGAGGATTGGCAGTACATTTACTTTGACCTTTCCTCCTATAAAAAGAACCTGGTTGCCTACCGCTTTGACCTGACCAACTCCGCCCTTGCAAACGGCGAGGCACTCTATATCAGCGATATCTCGTTCTTTGCCACCGCCGAAGAGGCAACCGCGCTGCTCACCCCCGACGTCTATCCCATAGTCGAGCAGACAGCCGACAATTACACCGCCAAGATCATGTCCTTTAACGTACAAACCGAGAACGGCACGCAGGTGCGCCCCGACATCCGCATGGATATGCTGCGCGATCTGCTTGACGAATACCAGCCCGACTCGATCGGTCTGCAGGAGGTTACGACCAAGTGGCGCGACATGATGGACACCTACGCATTTAACCAAAGCTACGCAAGCGTTGGCGAGGCGAGAACGCCCGGCGGAGAGGCGAACCCCATCTATTACCGTACAGACAAGTTTGAGCTGATCGACAGCGGCACGTTCTGGCTGTCCGACACGCCCGACGTGGCTGGCTCGCAATTTGAAGAAAGCCTGTATGTCCGCATCTGTACCTGGGCGCATCTGCGTGACCGCGTCACAGGTAAGGAATACGTACACTTTAACACGCACCTTGACAACCTCAGCGGCAGTGAAGGCAGAACGCTGCGCAAGCAGCAGATCACGGTTATCCTGAAGTTCTTACAGCGCTTTGGCGATATTCCCATGGTGCTGACGGGCGACCTCAATCAGGCAGCGGTCAACGCTGAGGGCACACAATACTCGGTTTATAAAACCTTGGTCGGCATCAATGCATTCAAGCTTGACGACGACACAAAAGCCTACTCCCCCTTCTCCAATGCACGCTACGACGCCTCCGACAATATGCCCGAGGGAACCTCGGCTACCATGACGAAGTATTATGACGAAAAAGACAGCAAATACAACCCCGCAAAAGAGCCGATCGACTACGTGCTCTACACCGGTGCTTCGCTGACCGCGCTCTCCTACAAGATCCGTCTGTACGATCGCGGTGGCGTGTACCTCTCCGACCACCTGCCCGTCATCTGCGAGATCAAGTTTGCCCCCGCGCCCACGCAAGAATAAACCGCACACAAAATAAACATTCAGAGGTATATTTATGAAACATTTCATTTCCTTTTTGGCGTTTCTCCTTACCTTACCCCTCTTGCTCTGCATGCTTGCAGGCTGCACCGGTCCTTCTTCGGACACAGAGCAATCAACCGACGCGGACACTTCCAATCCGTCGGATACCCCGTCCCTGACCATTGATGCCACGCAGGACGGTGCAACCGTTACAACCGCTCATGGTTTGAGCTACACCGCAAGCGGCTACGATTCTGTCAAGTCCGACGCATTTTGCTTTGATGACGGTCTGCTTTTGAGCTTTGGTGACCAATTTGCAGACAACTTCAATCGCTTTACCATTCACTATTCCGCTTCCGCACCCATGAAGATCACGCTGAACTATACCGAAAAGGGCGAACGCTTGGCAGACGTGTTCTACCTCGAAGCAGGAGAAAAGGAATTTTCCGCAGTCAACCCGAGATTTATGATCAAGGTAAACGGCAGCAACATTGAATCCATGCAGATCGACACCTGCGAGGATACAAGCGCGGAATTTATGCTGTATGACCTCAAAACCGAAACCATCTCTGTCCCCGCGTCGCAGCAGTATATCAAGGGCAGCCGCTACACCTTAGGCATTGACCTCAAATGGGGCGGTGCGATCAACCACGTGGAGGATAAGGAATGCCCAATGGCAGACGTTACCAACATGTGCAACAAGCACGACGAGGGCAGACTCATCCAGCAATCCTACTACGGTGTATTCTACTATGCAGATCAATACGTAGAAGGTGGCTATCAGGGCGTTGAAGGCGTGGCTTACAACCCCGTGCAGGGCGGCGACGTGAACAAGCGCGACAGCCGCATCATTGACTTCAAGATTGAAGAAGACCGCATCTATATCAAGGCTCAGCCCTTGGATTGGCCGCTCAAGGAGTCCTATACCCCCAGTTATATGGAAAATGAATACGTGGTCAAGGACGACTACATTGAGGTATTCAACCGCTTCATCGATTTCTCGGGCTGGAAGCACCCTGTGCTTGACCAGGAGCTTCCTGCAGTGTATACCGTCAACTGCTTTGACACCTTCGTTTGGTATGACGGCGGCAAGCCTTGGACGGGCGATAAGCTGAGCACCATTACCGATTGGAGCGACGTAGACCCCAACACCGACAAAGCAAGCCATTACATCCAGCTCAAGGAGCCCAATACCGAGACTTGGTTCGCCATGATCAATGGGGAAACACAGTACGGTCTTGGCATTTACGTGCCCAACGTGGACAGAGTGCTGACCATGCGGTATCTGTCGGGTCAAAAGGGCAGCAGCGATGCTAAGGGCAACCCCTGCAGCTATATCTCCCCCTTGAACAGAATTGCAATCAAGTCCTTTGAGCCGATTGAGTACAGCTATCTTATGGTAGCGGGTAATATTGACGAGATCCGCGAGACCTTCACCCAAAACCGCGATTTTTGCACCAACGAAGGCTTTAACGTCAAAACCCCTGCGCGCGCACCCTACAACGGAGAGATCAGTGACGTGACCGTGGATATGTCCGTGCAGGAGAGCGTGAGCTCGATATACTATCCCCGCAGCACCGAGTTTCTCTTTGACGAGGCGCAAAAGGCTATCAGATTCAAGGCAGTGGACGCTGACCCCAACGTCACCTTTGTCTTTGATTACGGTGGACAGCAGCTTTTTGCCGAGGACTATGGCACCATTGAGATCGAGTACATGATCCCCACCACAAACGCAGAGACGTCTTACGAAACGCAGTTTTTCCTTTGCGCAGGTGACGTAAAAGCCCCCGCAGCAGAAGCAGCTGTAACCGGCACGCTGATCGCAGACGGTCAGTACCACACCCTGCAGATCTCGGTTCAGGATCTCGATTTCTGGAGCGGCTTGATCCACATGGTCAGATTTGACTACTTCTCTTCCCCGACCGCGAATGACGTGGTCTTTGTCAAAGCATTCAGATTTGTAGCCAACTGACGTAAAACACCATTGAATCAAAAAGAATTTCGGCAGAGGGATTGCCCCTCTGCCGATTTTGTGTTATAATATAGATATCACTTTAAAAAGGACACAACTATGCAACAAGATAAGGAATTTCTCGGCACAGCCCCCGTGGGGCGGTTGCTTTTCAAATTGGCTCTCCCCACCGTGGTAGCGCAGATGGTCAACATGCTTTACAACGTGGTGGACCGCATGTATATAGGACACATCCAAGGGTACGGCGACCTTGCGCTGACAGGCGTGGGCGTTTGCCTGCCCCTGATCATGATCGTGTCCGCCTTTGCAGCACTTGTCGGCTCGGGCGGTGCGCCGCGCGCCTCGATCTGCATGGGGCAGCGCGACTATGAAAAGGCAGAGCGCATCCTCGGCGGATGCTTTGGCTTGCAGCTGATCATCTCGGCAATCCTGACCGCCGTGCTGCTGATATGGAACAAGCCCTTGCTCTTAGCCTTTGGCGCAAGTGAGAATACCATTGGGTATGCCACCGAATACATGAGCATTTATGCCGTGGGCACGCTGTTCGTGCAGTTGACGCTTGGTATGAACGCGTTTATCTCGGCACAAGGGTTTACGCGCGTATCCATGCTCTCGGTCATCATCGGTGCTGTATGCAACATTGTGCTTGACCCCATCTTTATCTACGGACTGGGGCTTGGCGTGCGCGGTGCGGCAATTGCCACCGTGATCTCGCAGGCGGCATCGACCGTATGGATCGTTTGCTTTTTGCTTGGCAAAAAAACGCACCTTGTGCTGCGCCCCAAATATATGCTGCCCGTGCCGCGCATCGTGCTTCCCTGCGTAGCGCTGGGACTTGCTACGTTTGTCATGCAATCCAGCGAGAGCGTGATCGCCATTTGCTTTAACACCTCGCTGCGC
>JAZOLE010000162.1:0-30126 GCA_045652835.1 Eubacteriales bacterium
GTTGCATCCGGCACCAAGAACGCTGCCGCTCTGCTTGACGCTGTCAAGTGCGGTGAGAAGAAGTATGTCTTCATCGAGATCATGGGATGTCCCGGCGGGTGTGTAAACGGCGGCGGGCAGCCTCACGTAGAAGCAAAGGTACTCAACTGGACCGAAGTTCGCGCTCTGCGTGCAAGCGTACTGTACAACCTGGACGCTTCCATGCCCCTGCGTCTGTCTCACGAGAACCCTGCAATCAAGGAGCTGTATGACACCTTCCTTGGCAAGCCCAACAGCCACAAGGCTCACGAGCTGCTGCACACCACTTACGTGAAGAGAGGTCTGTAATTTACAGATTATCCAAATAAAAACACACCCGCGACGCAATGTCGCGGGTGTGTTTTTTAATGAATAATGACAACCGCCACCTTACGGTTGTATATGATGAAAGGTTTTGATCAAACTTTTGCAAAAGTTTGCGGGTCAAGGGCGGCGCCCTTGTCGCGCCCGCAGGCGCGAAACTGATTACTCGCCGTTTTTTGGTTCTTTTTTGCGGCTTCTTGCTCAAAAAAGAACGGAAACGGTTTACTCATGTAATGTTCGTGTAAACGCGGATTTTTGTTTTTATCTGAAAATCAATGCCAACACCAAAAGGTGCACGGGGTAGAACGCATAGAACCCGTATTTGAGCAGGGCAGCGCCAAATTTGCTTTGCGGCTTGGGGCCGGGCTTGCCGTTGTAGAATAGCATGGGCAAAAGGGCAACGACCGAGAATATACTACGCTGATACACCGGCTCATCCCAAGCACCGGTCATGAGCTGATTACGCAGGGAAAACAGCGCAACGATGGGGATGCACGCCCACTTAAAGTCTGCGGTCAGGTAGAGCAGCACGGGCAGCAAAACGCCTGCCCAGCCGTAATCGACTCCCAAAAGGTCAGATGCCCAAATGATGGCGCAGGTGGCGGCGCACAGCCCAAGGCAAGCAAGCCACCATGCTCTCTTACGCTTTTGCGCTGCATCTCTGCCGATCTGCAAAAGCCACATGCAGACAAGTCCCACAGACAGCGTAAAGAGGATATTCAAGGAATCCCATTTCCAAGCGTCGCCGTAAAAGCAATAGGTGTAGATCGGCTGCGTGATACATGCCAAAATCAGCATGCGTAACAGGTATTTCCACTTGCTTTTGGTGTGCAAAAAGCCTTGCGCCAGCATAAAGGCGTACAGGGGAAAGGACACGCGCCCGATCATGCGCATGTATTCCCAGCCAGCAAAGGGCGTAAAGCTGCCGATATGGTCGATCAGCATGGTCACGGCTGCAATGATCTTGATCCAAAAAATGCTCAAACGGCTCACCTCCTTAAACTCTGCATTTATTATAACATAAAATCAAAAAATCTGCGTGATTTTCACAAAAAAATCTTGAAAAACAGCTTGGAATACAGTATAATATAGTAAATAGAATTTACCTTTAAGGAGGCGACCATGAACATCGGTGAGAAGATCAAAAATCTTCGGATGTCCAAAATGATCACCCAACAGGAGCTTGCGGGCGATTTTATTACGCGCAATATGCTCTCGCGCATTGAGCACGGTGCGGCACTGCCGTCCTTGCCCACGGTCATATATCTTGCAAGCAGACTCAACGTGCCTGCGGGCTTTTTGCTTGCAGAGGAGGAGAATGAGTTTTTGTATCAAAAGATCCGTTATATGCCCAATATCCGCAGAGCATTCCAGATGGGTGACTATCGCATTTGTCGCGAGCTTTGCGGCTCGGTGCTTTCCGAGTCGGATGACGAGATCGCGCTGCTCATGGCAGAGTGCGCGCTGGGTCTTGCCAAGGAGGAGTTTTTTGCGGGAAATTTGCATAATGCCTGCTATTGGTTTGATACTGCCTTGCGTGACGCGGACAATACTGCATACCATACCGAGCATATCACCGCGCCCACCATTGTATATTTTCGCTATATGCGCGGCATCTCTCCCTCGCTGGCGTCTTATGAGGCGGCAGACCTTTTGCCCGGAGAGCGTGATTTTGCGGCATGGCAGGATACCTTTTGCCGCTACGCCTTGATCATGGAGCAGCTGGAACACATGCATCCCTTGCACCGCTTTGACGGAAATACGCCCTTGGAGCGACAGCTGACCTTGCACGTGCAGGCAACCGTGCTGCAAAAAAAGGGGGAATACGCCGCAGCCTATGCCATGCTGCAGCAAATTTTGGCGGACGAGCAAGCCCCTGTGCCGGTGCTTTTGTATGGCGTGCTGCAGGATATGGAGTTCTGCTGCAAGCAGCTGGATGATTACAAGGGCGCGTACGAGCATGCGCTGCACAAGCTTTCCGTGCAGGAAAGATTGCTTGCGGAGAGTACGCTATGAAAAGCCTTGTTTGTATTGCGCTGCTGTTGCTGCTTGTCTTGGCAGGCTGCAATGCGCAAAGCGGCGCGGAGATATCAAGCGGAGAGGTGCTTAGCCCCGAGGAACAAGCGTCACTTTATGAGGAGCAATCCTTTCAAGATGGCGTATCAGTAAAGGGCACGGTCTATTGGTCGCAAAGCGGCACGAAATATCATAAAGATCCGAACTGCAGCCATCTCAAAAATGTAAAGCAGCTGCAATCGGGCACAGTTGCACAGGCAACAAATCACGGAGCAAGCAGTCCGTGCTCGCGCTGTGCGGGAGGAAGTAAATGAACGTAAAGGATATTAAAATCAGAGCGGCAGCCGCGGATACGCTGCCCGAGATACAAAAGGTGTTTGATCAGGCGCGCGCAGCCATTGCCGCGCTTGGTATTGACCAATGGCAGGACGGATATCCGTCCGATCAAAGACTGATACAGGACATTGAGCAGAGCATGGGCTATGCGCTGATGCTTGGCGGCAAGGTTGTTGGCTATTTTGTGCTGATGATCACGCCAGAGCCTACCTACGCAACCGTTTATGACGGCGCTTGGCTGACCGAGGGAAACTCCTATGTCACCTTGCACCGCGTTGCGCTTTCGGACGAACTTCGCGGCAGCGGCGCAGCCGATCTGGTGGTCAGCTACGCGATAGCACGCGCCTTGCGCATGGGCGCGGAGTCGGTTCGTATTGACACGCACGAGGGGAATTTGCGCATGCGCAGATTTTTGGATAAGCAGGGCTTTGCCGTTTGCGGAAATATTCGCTTGGAAAGTGGCGCTATGCGCGTGGGATACGAGCGCGATCTGCGACAGACGTATCAAAAAGCACCCGTGGTACTGTACGAGGATAGAAACATTCTGATCTGCGAAAAGCCCGTAGGACAGCCCAGCCAGCCCGATCCCTCGCATGCGGACGGCTCGGATCTGCTGACCTGCGCGCAAAATTGGCGCAATCTTTGCGGATATACTGGACAGATCTATCTTGTGCACCGATTGGATACCGCAACTGGCGGTGCAATTCTGTTTGCCAAGGATCGCGAAAGCGCAGCAAAGCTTGGCGGCATGGTGGTTGGCAAGCAGATCAGCAAGCAGTATTTGGCTGTCGTACATGGCACGCTGACACCCGAGAAGGGCAGAATGATCGACTTATTGTACCACGACAAGGCGCAAAACAAGGCGTTTGTGGTCAAGACACCGCGAAACGGGGTCAAGGAGGCAAGGCTGAGCTATCGCACGCTTGCACAAAGCGACGGTTGCAGCTTACTTGAGGTGATACTGGAGACAGGGCGCACGCACCAGATCCGTGCGCAGCTCTCGCACGCAGGGCACCCGTTGCTGGGGGACGGCAAATACGGCAGCCGTGAAAAGGGCTGTACCACCGCGCTGTGGGCAACGCGCCTTGGCGTGATTCACCCGATGACAAAACGATTGGTAGAAGTACAAAGTAACCCGCCCAAGGGCTATCCTTGGAGCTTGTTTGATATGTAAGGAGGTATACTATGGCATTTCCGAAGGATTTTTTATGGGGAACGGCAACCAGTGCAGGACAAATTGAGGGAGGCGTCACCGCTGACGGCAGAACTCCCAGCATTTGGGATACCATGGCGAAAAAGCCGGGAAAGATTTTTGGCGGTCATACACCCGAAATTGCTTGCGACAGCTATCACCGCTTTGACCGAGACCTGCAAAATCTGTGTGATCTTGGCGTCAATTCCTACCGTATGTCGATCTCCTGGTCGCGCGTCATGCCCAACGGCATTGGCGAAGTCAACCAAGCCGGCATAGACTATTACAGACGCGCGTTTGAGGCACTCTTGGAAAAGGGCATTGCCCCCTGCGTGACGCTGTACCATTGGGATCTGCCGCAGGTGCTTGAGGATAAGGGCGGCTGGGTCAACCGCGACTCGATTGAGTGGTTTGGCGAGTACGCCGACAAAATGTTCGGGGCATACGGCGACATCGTGCCCATGTGGGCTACAGTCAACGAGCCGATCGCTACCTACGTCGGCTATGCGCTGGGCGGTTTTGCACCGGGACATACCAATGAAGCGTGGGGCAATCAGGCGCGCCACAATATTTTAGTCGCACACGGCAAGGGCGTGCAGGCGTTCCGTGCGCACAATCTGGGGAATAGCCAAGTCGGTGCTGTCATTGATATCTGGAAGCGTCATGCACTGACCGATTCTCCCGAGGACATTGCCCTCATGATCGATCAGGACGAGCGCAACTGGAAATTCTATTGCGATCCCTTGTACGCAGGTCGCTACAGCGATTATATCTTAGAGCACCTTGAAAAAGAGGGCACCTTAATGCATATCGCTCCCGGCGACTATGCGCTGATGAGTCAAAAGACCGACTATTTCGGTCTGAACGTATATAATCGCGTTCCCGTGACGCATAATCAAAAGGTGCAGGCGGATTTCTCGCAGGGCGGCAATTTCCTGAATAACCGCACCGAGTACTATCCCAAGGCGGTGTACGATGCTATTGTCATGCTTAAGGATATGTACAAGCTGGATATCCCGTTCTATATCACCGAAAACGGCACGTATTTCGAGGGTGAGGAGCCCATGGGCGCAGACGGTATGATCCACGATGACGATCGCATCCGCTACGTGCAGGGATTTTTAGAGTATCTTGAAAAGGCAATTGACCAAGGGTATGACGTACGCGGCTATTATCTGTGGAGCCTGATGGATAACTTTGAGTGGAGCGCGGGTTATAACTTTAAGTTCGGTATCATGTCCTGCGACCGAGAGGGCAATACCGCATGGAAGAAGAGCGCGCATTTTTACCGCGATTTTATCGCAAAACACAAATAAAACAAAATTTTTTTCAAAAAAATCAAAAAACTTTCAAAAAACGCGAAACTTTTTTCGATTTTTGTCGTCTATATAAGTAGAGAACATTTTTAACTCCGGGGGTGATCACTTGAAGAAAAGCATTTTCAAAAAAATTTGGGCAGTCGTATGCACGGCAGGGGCAAGCACAGCGGGAACGCTGCTTGCGTTTGCAGGCGAGCAAGCAGAGGGACAATCCAAGCTCATGCTGAGCATGGACGTCATACAAACCGTCAGCCTGATTCTTGTGATCACTGTCGCAGTAGTGATTTTTGCCTTGTACGCAGCAAAAATGGTGCTTAAGAGGATGCACGTAGCTCCCGAGGAGAATGAGGAAAAAACGACCGATCAAGCAAAGGAGGAATGAACCGTGAAAAAATGCAATCTGTTTTTGGTGCTTGCGTTGCTTGTGTGCTGTATCGCGCTGTTTTCGGGCTGCGCCAACGAGCAGAAAATGCGCGTTTCTTTGGATTACGGATTCCACCGTCCGGGCTTGGCAACGCCGCTGATTGATGGCTGCAAAACCGAGTTTTTGGATAAGGAAACTTGGAATTTGGATGTATTTTTGCCCGGAGACGTGTATGTGCTGACCTATCATGGTGAGATCATGGTACAGGAAACCTATCCGGGTACGGTGATTTTGCCCAAGGGTGGCTTGCTTGACGTCACGCGCATTGACGCAGGCATCCTATGCCTTGTGTATGATGGCGGTTGGAAGCCTGCCGAGGACGGATATATCCTTGAGGGAGAGCTTTGCGAGTACGTTGTGCTTGACGCAGAGGGAAACTTTTGCGCTCTTACTGAGTATGATACCTCCAAGCCTCTTTACGTGACCTACGAGCAAGCAAAGGCACAACAAGACCAACAGGGCAGCAAGACCGTTACCCCTTTGGCTGCATACGCCTATCTGCCCAGAAATTAACGCAAAAAAAAAGGGACTCCGCCAAAGCGGAGTCCCGATTTTTTTGATTAGTTGCAGATCTCGTAAGCCATCTTGTAAAGCTTTTCGATCTTTGCCTGTCTGTATGCGCAGCGCGCACGCATGGAAGCAATCTCATCAGCGCTGAATCTGTCCAGATCGCCGTCCTTGAGCTTGCCCTTGTTCATGCGGTCAAGCACCAACGCGTAGTTGATGTCCTCGTTGGTGATCTTGTTTTCCAGCACGCACATAACGCGGTTGCTCTTGCCCTGCAGCAAGAGATTGACCGCCTCAACACCCATCTGGGTTGCGGTCATACGGTCACGCAGGGTAGGACCACCACCGCGAATGATATGACCAACGCGAGCAAATTTGGTTTCAATACCGGTCTGCGCCTCTACCTTTTCAGCAAAGTATTCGCTGTACTTTTTGCCGTTTACCTGGGGCATACCCTCGGAGAACACCACGATAATGCCTCTCTTGCCCATGTCGCGCACGTTTGCGATCTTCTTGATAGCAGCCTCTTCGTGAAAGGGCACCTCGGGAATCGCGATCGAAACCGCACCCGTGCAAATGCCTGCGTAAAGCGCAACCAAGCCGCAATCTCTGCCCATTACCTCAACAACGTTGCATCTTGCGTGGGATTCGCAGGTGTCACGCAGGTAGTCGATCATGGAGAGCAGGGTATTGACAGCAGTATCGTAACCGATGGTCAGGTCGGTTGCGGTAATGTCGTTGTCAATGGTTGCGGGAATGCCGATCGAGGGAATGCCGTGGTTGGTCAGGTCGGTCGCACCGCGGAAAGTGCCGTCACCGCCGATTGCCACGATCGCGTCAATATCGTTATCCTTACAGGTCTGCAGAGCCTTTGCCATGCCCTCGGGAGTCTTGAACTCGGGGCAGCGGGAGGAGTACAGAATCGTACCGCCGCGCGTTACGATGTTAGAAACTGCGTGGGAGGTCAGGGGAGTCAGATCACCGTTGAGAAGACCTGCATAACCGCCGTTGATACCAATGACCTCAATGCCCTCAGCAAGAGCTTTTCTTGTTACGGCTCTGACAGCCGCATTCATACCGGGCGCGTCACCACCGGAGGTGAGTACGCCAATTTTCTTGAACTTTGCCATGTAAATTGCCTTTCTTTTCCCATCATGGGACAAAAATTATCTCAATTGTATATTCTACAACAAGATATGAAAAAAATCAAGAGTTTTATCTCAATTCTTCGCAGAAAGTGTGATAATTTTTCGCTTCTTGTGTCGCAAGCGTCATAGCAAGCAGCACAGCGCGGCTGCGGATCTCGTGTCTGGGCAGATAAGAGGGCATGCAGTAACGCACCGCATAGGTGTGCGCCTTGGAGCTGATGCCAATGTAAACCGTGCCCACGGGCGTCTGTTCGCTGCCGCCACCGGGCCCTGCAACGCCTGTCAGCGACACCGCAACGTCCGCACCCGTGCGTTCGCGCGCTCCTTGCGCCATCTGCTCGGCAACGCGTGCGGATACCTCGGTATATTGCTCGATCGCCGCAGGATCCACACCCAAAAGGTCGATCTTCATTTGGTTGGTATAGGTCACAAAGCCGCCCAGGTACACCGAGGAGATGCCGGGCATAGCGGTCAGCACACCGCCCACAAAGCCGCCCGTGCAGGATTCCGCCGTGGCAACGCGGTAGCCGTATTTGGAAAACACTCTGTAAAGATCCTCGACGGGATTGGGCGTAATGATAATTCGTTTGGCAATCTGCATACTTGTGCCTCCTTGCGTTCATTATGCCCATTATATCACAAACAGACGGTTTTGTAAACACTCTGCTTGACAGCGCGTGCTTTTTTTCGTATAATGTAAGAAACAACGAAAAAAGGAGGGGGAGCATATGAGCAAATGCACGGCATGTCCGCGTAACTGCGGCGTCAATCGAGATACACAAGCAGGCTACTGCGGTCAGCGCAACGCCTTTCGCATCGCGCGTGCAGATCTGCATCTGTGGGAAGAACCCTGCATCAGCGGCACGCATGGATCGGGGACGGTATTTTTCTCGGGCTGCAACCTCGGCTGCGTGTTCTGCCAGAATTATCGCGTCAGCCACCGCGGACAGGGAAAAGAGATCGGCGCAGAGGAGCTGATGCAAAAAATGCTTGCACTGCAAGAGGCGGGTGCACATAATATCAATCTGGTCACCCCCACGCACTTTGCCGCGCAGCTTGTGCCGCTGCTGGGAGCGCTCAAGCCGCAGCTGCATATCCCCATCGTATATAACACGGGCGGCTACGAAAAGCCCGAGATCATAGAAATGCTTGCCCCGTACGTGGACGTTTGGATGCCCGATTTTAAGTTTGCCGATCCCGAGATCGCGCGCAGGTATGCAGGTGCAGCCGATTATCCCGAGGTCGCAGCGCGCGCCATTGCAAAAATGCATGCGCTTGCGGGGGCGGTGCAGCTTGACGCGCAGGGAATTATGACGCGTGGCGTGCTGGTGCGCCATTTGGTGCTGCCGGGTTGCCGTAAGGATTCGCTTGCCGTGCTTGACCGCCTTGCCGAGATCGTGCCCGTGCAGGATATCCGCCTGAGCCTGATGAGCCAGTACACCCCCGAATTTGCCACCGACGCGCCGTTTGCCAATCTCCACCGCCGCGTGACCACCTTTGAATATGATTCTGTCATGGCGCATGCCGAGCGTTTGGGTTTTGTTGGCTATATGCAACAGCGCGAGTCGGCAACCGCGCGATATACCCCTGATTTCGAGGGAGAGGATATTTAAAATGCATTCCCGTAGGGGAGCATTCCATATGCTCCCCCAAAAGGGCGGATATGGAATCCGCCCCTACGCCCCTGATATCGTAGGGCAGGGGCTTGCTCCTGCCGCGCCTCAAAATTCAACTCACCCAACACGCGACCCCGTGCGAAATCTGCGTTGTTGATTTTACACGTTTTGCTTGCTATAATGAACTTGTAAAACACCGAAAGGAGAACGTTATGGAAATTGGAGCAAAAATCAAACAACTCAGAGCCAAGGCGGGGCTGACGCAGGAGCAGTTGGCATCAAGCCTTGGCATCAGTGCGCAATCGGTCTCTAAATGGGAAACGGGTATCACCATGCCCGATATATCCTTATTGCCGCTGCTTGCGGGCGAGCTTGGCGTAAGCATTGACGAGCTTTTCGATCTGACCGCAGAGCAAAAGCTGCACCGCATTTCGCGCGGCATTGACGTGTTGACCGAATTTGCCCCCGAAACCTTTGCACAGCACGAGGAATTTCTGCTGCATCAACTGGACGAGTATTCCGATAGAACCGAGATTCTCGAACATCTGTCGCGCCTGTACCACTTCCGTATGGAGGCAGACGCAAGACGCGTCAGCAAGTATGCGCGTGAAGCAATGCTGCGCGCACCCGAGCACAAATGCTGCCAATGGATGCTGCAAATGTCCGAGGGCGCGATCCCGTGGGATTGGAACGTGGCAAATCACGCACGTGTGATCGATTTTTACAAAGAGGTCATCGCAAGCGACAAGGGAACACCCAAAGCGCCGTTGCCTTATATGTACCTGATCGACAATCTGATCGCAGACCACCGCACCGCAGAAGCAACGCACTACTTGGAAATCTATGCAACGCTGCCAGCGGCAAGAACCTTTATGATGCCCGTTTAACGCGCGGATATCGCGCTTGCCGAGTATGACTTGCCAAAGGCGGACGCCATTATGGCAGAGGCAGAGGGATATTTTGGCGAGGATTGCGGATTTATGTTTGAAACCGCGCAATATCACGCACGCAAGGGTGACTACCAAAAGGCAATTGCTTATTATGAGGCTTCTTGGGAAAAGGATACCGAAAAGCCTCGCTATACAGATGCCTTGGACGCCATCTGCATCATTTATGAGATTTTGGGCGACCGCGAAAAAGCGCTTTGTGCCTATGATCGCTTGATCAACTGCTTGACCGAGGAATGGGGATACGGCAAGGACGATGCCCCTGTGCTTGATGCGCAAAAGAGAAAGCAAATGATTTTGGAGAAATAACAAAACAAGCCCCGAGCAATCGCTCGGGGCTTGCTTACGTATTGGATCAATATGCAATAGTCGTCATCAGCGCGTATTCGGGCTGGGAAACGTCCAGTCTGGACGCCTGTGCCACGATGGGCTGGTCGCTCTCTACCAAAATTGCGTAGGGCTTGTTGCGGGGAATGGGCTGGCCGTTATCGGCAACCATCTTGTCAAGTCTGATGTGGTTGGTGCGGTTGTTCTCGCACACTGCGTGCAAGCCGGTCAGAGGCTCCTGATCTTCAAAATAAATGGTCAGGTCAATGTGCGCGGTCTTGCCCGAAAGATTGAGCACGCAAACAGCCTCATGGCTGACAAATTCGCCCTTGACCGTGTCGCTCATATAGCCGTCAGGGATCATCCAAACGTTCTTTCCGTACATGTGATATCTCCTTATGTATCAAAGATTTATACGTTCAGTATATCACACGCTCCTCGCTTTGTCAAGCATTATTTGCCCGAGTCCTGACAGGTAACCGAAGCCGCGTTGAGGCTGTAGTTCATCGAGCCCACAGCCACGCGCGACCAAGCATCCTGCGTGCCGCCGTAGCGCACGCTCTTGAGCGACTTGCAGCCGTAAAACGCCATATCCTCAATCTTGGTCACACTTGCGGGAATGTTGACCGAGGAGGCGCCCGAGCCGGCAGGGTAGTGCACAAGCGTCTTGCCGTCAATCGTATAAAGCACGCCGCCAATGTCCTTGTAGGAATAGTTGCCCGTGCTGACCGTGATGTAAACCAAGCTGGTGCAGCCGCCAAACGCCAAGTGCCCGATGTTGGTCACGCTTGCGGGAATTTGCACTACCGTGATCGCGGTGCAGTTGTAAAACGCCTGCGCGCCAATTGCGGTTACCTTGTCGCCCGAGGGACTGGTGGCGGGGACGACTACGCAAATGTCCTTGCAAGCACCGATTCCGGTCAGTGTGCAGGTGCCGTTGCCGTTTGAGGTAAAGGTCAGCCCCGTACTGTCGGTGCTACTGCCATTGTTGCCTTGATTACCCGTGTTGCCGGGATTTTGATTTTGGTTGCCTTGATCGGGGATGTTGATGACAGGCTGAGTCTGCTGCTCGTTACCCGTGGGCGGGGTTTGGATGTTTTGGTTGCCCTGATTTCCTTGGTTGCCTTGATTGCCCTGATTACCCTGATCGTTCGGACCCTCGTACTGGTTGCCCGGATTTTGATCAAAGCCGCCCTGCAGCATGTCGGTTGTCTGTTCGGTCCCTGTGTCGGGGCTTTCTTCCTTGTTTTTGTTGCACGCGGTTGCCGATACCAAAAGCAAGCCGATCAGCGCAAACGCCATTGTTTTTGTCCATGTGATTTTCATGAACGTACCTCCTTTTTTGTGATGTGATATGATTATAGCAAGCCTTATGCATGCTGTCAAAGCATTTCGTGCGACGCACTTCGGCACACAGCCCTCGGCTTTGACCGCACCTGTGCGCCTTTGCCCCCATGTGACGCGCTTCGCGCAAAAAAATCGTGCGACAACAATCGCGTCGCACCGACAATCTTGACAAACAGCCAAAAATATGGTATCATTTTTAATCATAGCACAAAGGACGGAACGCGTATGCAGATCGGTAATGTAAAGTTAGAGAACGGCTTGTTTTTAGCACCCATGGCTGGGGCGACGGACAGGTCTTTTCGTCGCATCTGCCGTGAGCGCGGCGCGGAATTTACAGTCAGCGAAATGGTGTCCGCAAAGGCGCTTTGCTATGAGCAAAAGAGCACTGTGTTTGCAACGCGCTCCAAGAGCGCACCGCTTGCTTGCGTGCTCGCGCGCGAGAATCCCATGGCGGTGCAACTGTTTGGGCATGAGCCGGAGCTCATGGCAGAGGCGGCACGCATGATTGAGGCGTGCGATTACATGGGATGTAAAAGCGAGGTGCCTCCCGTGGCGATCGATATCAATATGGGCTGTCCCGTCAATAAGGTTGTGGCAAACGGCGAGGGAAGTGCCCTGATGAAGGATATCCCCTTGGCGGGCAAGATCATCGAGGCGGTCGTGGGTGCTGTCAAGCTGCCCGTTACGGTCAAAATGCGTGCCGGATGGGACGCAGATCACATCAACGCAGTAGAGCTTGCGCGCGTTGCCGAGGCAGCAGGCGCGTCTGCCTTGTTCGTGCATTGTCGCACGCGCCAGCAAATGTACTCCCCGGGCGTCAATCCCGAGGTGGTACGCATGGTCAAGGAAAGCGTGCATATCCCCGTGATCGGCAACGGCGACATTTATACCCCCGAGGACGCCTTGCGCATGATGCAGACCACCGGCTGCGACGGTGTCATGATCGGTCGCGGTGCACTCGGAAACCCTTGGATCTTTGCGCAAACCGCCGCACTCTTGCGCGGTGATGCTTACGAGCTGCCCACCATAAACGAGCGGTTTGACACCGCAATGGAGCAGATACACGAAATGGTGCAGCATAAGGGCATGCGCGTGGGCATGGCAGAAGCCAAAAAGCACGCGGCATGGTACGTGCGCGACGTGCGCTACGCGGCACTGACGCGTGACCGCATCATGCAAGCCGAGACCCCAGAGGATATCCGCGCCGTCTACGACGAGCTGATGTCCATGCAAAAGCAGGAGCAATAACGAATAATATACAGGAAAGTGAGGTGAACGCGCGTGTCCGAGGATATGACAAGGCTACTTATGGCAGCCAAGGCAGGGGACAGTGAGGCGTTCACCTTGCTTGTCAAAGCCTATCAGGATAGGGTGTATTCGCTGGCGTATTACGTGACCAAGAATCATCACGACGCCGAGGATGTTTCCCAAGAGGTCTTTATCAAAATGTGGCGCGCGTTGCCAACCTATCGAGGCGATGCCCCCGATGCATGGGTCATCAAGATCGCCAAAAACACCTGTCTTGATTTTATCAAACTAAAAAAGCGGGTCGAGCCGCTGGAATACGAGGTTGACGGTGAAATGCTGGAGCGTCCGATCCCCGATACGGACGAGCAAAGCAATCCACCCGATGCAGCCGTTCGCGCCGAGCAGCGGCAGCAGGTCGCAAAAGCCATATTGCAGCTTGGCAACGAGCACCGCGAGATACTGACGCTGCGGTATATGGATGGGCTTTCCTACGAGCAGCTTTGTGACGTGCTAGAGGTCGGCATGGGCACTGTCAAGTCCAGATTGGCGCGAGCCAAAAAGCAATTGAAAAATATTTTGAAATCGGGGAACATTTTTTGATTTTTATCGTCTTATTAAGTAGAAGGAGGTGAGATATATGGACAATTGCAAACAAATTGAAAAATTGCTTTCCGCTTATGCGGACGGCGAGCTGAACGAGCAGCAAAAGGCACTTGTTGCGCAGCACGTGGCGCATTGTCCGCATTGCGCAGCATTGCTTGATGAATATCTCGCCTTGAATGCCGCCATTGCCGATTGTGCCGTGCAAGCCCCTGAGGGCTTTACCGAGCGCGTGATGCAAGCGGTTGAGCGTGAGCAGAAAGCGCCCGTCAAGCCGCAGGGCAGAGGCGTGCGCCTTGGCAGAATCGCGCCCTTTGTGGGCATAGGTGTTGCTGCCGTGCTGTGCATCAGTATAGTCAGCTCCTCGCTGGTCAGATACGTGACCAAAAATCTCGTGGATAATGATTATGTATCGGAGCAAGTCACCGAAGCATTGGGTGGGCAAGCCCCGAGCGATCCTTGGTATGACGAAAGCCTGGAGGCAGTGGCGCCACAGGAAAGCATGGAGGCTGCAACCGTTCCCGCAACCGACGATGAGTGCGAATCTCTTGCCGATACCAATGAGGAAACGGTACTTGAATCGCCCACCTGCGAGCAAACCGAAATGGAAGGCATTTACCCCGAGCAAGACCCCACGCCCGAAACTATTCCCGAAACAATGCAACCCGAAACTATTCCTGAAACAATGCAACCCGAAACTATTCCCGAAACTATTCCCGAAACCGTGCAACCTGAGACAGATGGTGTAAGGGATGAGACGCAAGCCCCTGTCGAGAGCGAGCAGCCCGAAGAACCCGAGACCGAAGCTGCTACCCCTGAAGCCATCGCACCTGCACCCGAAGACGCACCAAGCGGATTCTTTGCACGTATTTGGCAAGCGGTAGAAGCCTTTTTCGAGAAGCTGCTGCAATCAATTTCTCGCTTGTTCGGAGGTGATGCGTGATGCAAAGCCTGATCATTTTAACTGCCGATGCGCGCCTTGGACAGGTGCTTGCCGATGAGGCTGCGCTGTACGGTGTGCCCAGCTTGGTGTGTGCCGATGCGCAAAGCCTTGACCGCGAGGTATGGGAGCAGGCAAGTGTTGCAATCGTTGATCTGGACGGCAAAATCGTGGGCACCATCCCCGAGCACGTGCGCGTGCTGGGGCTTTGCCGCGATCCCGAATCGCTCTCGCCGCGTGCGCGCAGACTTGCGCACGTGCTGTACCGCAGACCCTTCCGCATGACTGATCTGCGCGACGAGATTGCCGTGCTTGGCGGCGGTGCACCCCAAAGGGAAGTGCCCGTACCCGCGCCTGTGCAAGTCGCAACGCTCTCTCTTTTGGAGGAAAGCCGCTGCGTGCTCATGGGCAACCGCCAAATTTCCTTGACCGACAAGGAATTTGCCGTGCTTTCGCTGCTGGTCAAAAAGGGAGAGGCAGGCGTTGACAAGCAGGAGCTTGCCGCGCTGCTTGATGCAGGGCAGACCAACGAGGGGCAGGTATATATCTGCCATCTGCGCCGCAAATTGGAGGACGCCTTTGGCGTGAGATTGATCAAAACCGTGCGGGGTAAGGGTTACGTTTACGTAGGATCTATGTGACAAATTGTATGAAACAAGGAGGGTACCCGTATGAAAAAACTTTTAGTAGTCACGCTTGTCACCGTGTGTCTGATTGCTTGCCTTTGTGCTTGTGATTTGAAGCATGAGCAGACCGTGAATGAGAAAACCACTACTGACGTAACAGGAAACGATCACCCCGGTTCGACACATCTGTGGCATGCCGAGTGTGAGTATTGCGGCAAGCTGGATGGTGAAAACCGCTGGTTTATCGCCGAGGTTATCAGCGCAAGTATGGTCAAACCTTTGGGACAGGGCTGCTTCGAGGCGATTTCGGCAGGAGAAGCGGGAATCAGCCTGAACGTAAGCGGTTTTGCTGTCGGAGATATTGTGCGCATCACATATGGCGGATATATTATGGAATCCTATCCCGTGCAGATTCACGCCGACTCCATTGAACCTGTGAAGTAAGATAGCTCAAAACAATAAAACAAAAAACCACCGACGCATAGGTCGGTGGTTTTGCTTATTGATCGTCAAGACCGCCATCTGTAGCAAGCGGATTTGCCGACATGGCTTGTTCCATGCTCTTATTTGCCACGTGGGTGTAGATCTGCGTGGTGTTCAGCTGCTCATGCCCCAATATCTCCTTGAGCACGCGCACGTCCACCTCGCCCGATTGATACATCAGGGTTGCTGCCGTGTGGCGCAGCTTATGTACCGAGTAGTGCTTGGCACCAAGACCCGCAAGATCGAGGTACTTGTATACCGTATACTGTATTGTCTTGACGCTGATGCGCTGGCAACGCTCGCTTAAAAACAAAGCCTTGTCCACGTTTCGTGCATATTTCTCCTGCGTGCGCACCTGCATATACTGTGAAAGGGCAGCGCGGCAAGCCTCGTTGAGGTAAATGATACGCTCCTTGTTGCCCTTACCGATCACGCGCAAGGAGCGGTATTCGCGATCAAGATCGGGCAGGCTGATACTAGCAAGCTCGGAAACACGCATGCCGCAGTTGAGAAACAGCGTGATCATGCACCAGTCGCGCACGCGGTTGGGAGAAGCGGTGTCGCTCTTGATGGCATCCAGCAGCGTGCGGCATTCCTCCAAGGAAAGGTGTTTGGGCAGCGCCTTTTTCTTTTTGGGCGTTTCAATGTCTGCCGCGGGGTTGACCTCCAAAAGATGCCTCTTGACCGTCAGATACTTATAAAACGCTTTGATGGCAGAAAGCTTGCGCGCCTTTGCCGCGCCTGCATTGCCGCGTACCGTACCTGTATATACCAAAAATTCGTAAATGCGATCGGTGGTGATCCCCTTGATGTAGTCAAGATCCACGCCCGTGATATCAATGCTCTCAAAGTCCTCGCTGTCTACGTTGATCTTTTTCTCCTTGGCGATCAGCCAGCGGAAAAAGGTGCGCAGATCGGATAAATACTCACTCACGGTCTTGTCCGAGCAACCCTGAATGACCGACTTGTATGACGCAAAATCGCGCACAACGACAGGGAAATCCTCTATGTTCACTGTGTAAGCCACGCTTTTCACTCCTCTTTTTTAACATTCTATTACTATTATACACCAAGCCGAGATTTTTTAGTGGATAAACTGTAAACATTCGCGCCCGGTACTTGTTTTATTTACAAAAAATCTGTATAATGAGTGTAATTACAGGACAACGGAGCATCTATGAAGAACTTTTTTTCCAAACATTCCTATGATTTTGTGCGCATGCTGCTCGTGCAGAGCATGATCGGCGGATTTTTCGGCTTTGCGCTTGCCATTGCCGTCACAGGCATCGGCACGCAGAACAGCGAGACCGGCTCTGCCGGAGCAACCAGCGAAACGCTTTTGCTGATCACCAGCGTGTGTGCCATCATATTCTATCTGTTTTTGATCTACGTGCAGATCTGGGAGATCGGCGGCAAGGATCAGATGTCGCACGAGGTGCGCGGCACCAAGCCCAATATCTATAAGGGGCTCTTGATCGCCCTGTGCGCCAACGTGCCCAATTTTATCCTCGCAGGCATCATTACTGTAGGCTTTGCATTCCCCGAGAATGAGATTTGCGGCACTATAGGCTTTTTTGCCAACCTGATCACCAAGTTTATTCACGGCATGTACCTCGGCATCATTCAGCATGAGTTTGCTGGTGGCTTTGCTCTCATGAATCAATGGTGGGTATATTTCCTGTTACCTATTCCCGCACTCTTGACCTCGTTTGCAGCGTATAACATCGGCAGACAGGGCTGGCACTTAACAGGTATTCTGGCACCTGTCATTCCCGCATCCGACCGTCCTACCAAGGAAGAGCGTCGCGCAGCAAAGCAAAAGGCAAAAGAGCAGAAAAAGCAAAAATAATAAGCAGATCGGCTGACCCGCAAAAAGGGAAGCCGATCTTTTTTGCTACTTGCACACGCCGGTGAAAAAATCTGAAAAAACTTACCAGCGTTCACATAAAGTTCACACTATTTCGCAAATTTTGTGGTATAATGTACTATCACTAATTATGTCAACCTATAAAAACACTTGGGAGGGTATTATGGCTGAATTAAAAATGCTTGCCATCGACCTTGGCGCGTCCAGCGGCAGAGGTATCGTTGGCTCCTTCGACGGCGAAAAGCTGACCTTGCGCGAGAATCACAGATTCTCCAATGACCCCATGTACGTCAACGGAAGATTTACCTGGGATATCCTGCGCATCTATTTTGAGATCAAGAACTCGATCACCAAGACCGTTATCGACGGTGATGACATCGCCAGCATGGGTATTGATACCTGGGGCGTTGACTACGGTATGATCGACAAGAACGGCAGACTGATGGCAAACCCCATCCACTACCGTGACGCAAGAACCGAAAACGTAACCGACTACGTCAAGAACTTCGTATCCCCCGAAGAGATCTACAACGTAACCGGTATTCAGGCCATCGACTTCAATACCCTGAACCAGCTGGCTGTTGAAAAGAGAGATAACGGTGAAGCATTTGACAGAGCAGATAAGCTGCTGTTTATCCCCGACCTGCTCAACTACTTCCTGACCGGCAAGATGGCAACCGAATACACCATTGCCTCCACCGGTATGATCCTGGATGCAAACTCCAGAAAGATCGCAGGCGAGCTGCTCTCCAAGCTCGGCATTCCCGAGAGCAAGTTTGCTCCCATGGTTGAGCCCGGCACCTGCCTTGGCGCTCTGCTGCCTTCCATTACCGACGAGGTTGGTAAGAACCGCATTCAGGTTTACACCACCGCTTCTCACGATACCGCATCCGCAGTTATCGCAGTACCCGCAACCAAGAAGGACTTTATCTATATTTCCTCCGGTACATGGTCGCTCATGGGCGCAGAGCTGGACGCTCCGCTGATCAATGATGCAACCAGAGCTGCAAACTTCACCAACGAGGGTGGCGCACAGGGCACTATCAGATTCCTTAAGAACATCATGGGTCTTTGGATCATTCAGGAATCCAGAAGACAGTGGAAGAGAGAAGGTAAGGATTACTCGTTTGCACAGATGGAAGCTTGGGCAAAGGAATGCACGCCCTTCCGTTCTCTGATCAACGTAGACTACAAGACCTTCAATACCCCCGGCAACATGCCCGAAAAGATTCGCGATTACTGCCGTATGACCGGTCAGCCCGTTCCCGAAACTGTTGGCGAGGTTGTTCGTTGCATTTACGAATCTCTGGCACTCAAGTACCGCTACACCGTAGACACCATTGGCAGACTGCAGGGTAAGCCCGCAACCATGATCAACGTCGTGGGCGGCGGCACCAAGGATAAGTTCCTGTCTCAGATGACCGCAGATGCTTGCGGCATTCCCGTATGCGCAGGTCCCGAAGAGGCAACCGCTATCGGTAACCTCGTTTCTCAGGCTATCGCACAGGGCGAGATCAAGGATCTGGCAGAGGCAAGAGTTGTAGTTGCAAACTCGTTCGAGATGAAGCACTACGAGCCCTGCGCAGAGCGCGAGGCATGGGATGCGGCATATGACCGCTTCTGCAAACTGCAGTAAATCATTCAATATTCAGCGAAAGACACGGGGAGGATCAAAATTATGATGAAGGAACACCAGTTTGCCGAGCTTAGCGTGATCGGCATGCGCGGCTGCGAGGAATTTGCAAAAAAGGTTGACTACTATCTCAAGGATTGGCACGGACTGAGCCAGGATGATACGTATCTGGTTAACGTAATTTGTCCCAGATTCGGTACAGGCGAAGCCAAGGCTCTGATCAAGCAGTCCATGCGCGGTCAGGACGTGTACATCATTTGTGACGTGTTCAATTATAGCGTGACTTACAAGATGTACGGCATGACTGTTCCGATGAGCCCGGACGACCACTATGCAGATCTCAAGCGCGTGATTGCCGCAATCGCAGGCAAGGCAAGAAGAATTACTGTCATTATGCCCATGCTTTATGAGGGCAGACAGCACCGCAGACAGGCAAGAGAGTCCTTGGACTGCGCACTGATGCTGCAGGAGCTTTGCGCAATGGGCGTTTCCAACATCATTACCTTTGACGCACACGACCCCAGAATTTGTAACGCAATTCCGCTGCACGGCTTTGATGACGTTCAGCCTACTTATCAGATGGTCAAGGCTCTGGTACGCAGCGTACCCGACATTGTCATTGATAAGGACTCTATGATGATCATCTCTCCCGACGAGGGTGCAATGCAGAGATGCATGTACTACTCCTCGGTGCTGGGCTTGGACATCGGTATGTTCTACAAGCGCCGTAACTACTCGATCGTAGTCAACGGTAAGAACCCCATCGAGGCACACGAGTACCTCGGTCAGGATCTGCATGGCAAGGACGTGCTGATCGTGGACGACATGATCTCCTCGGGCGAATCTCTCTTGGACGTTGCAACTCAGCTCAAGAGCAGAGGAGCAAAGCGCGTATTTGCTTGCGCTTCGTTCGGTCTGTTTACCGACGGCTGCGATAAGTTCGATAAGGCGTTTGAGAACGGCGTGATCGACCGCGTGCTGTCCACCAACCTGGTGTACCGCCGTCCCGAGCTTGCAGACCGCGAATGGTTCGTTGAGGTAGATATGTCTAAGTACGTATCCTACATCGTCGAGACCCTCAACCATGACACCACCATCAGTGAGCTGCTTGATCCCGTGACCAAGATCAACGCTCTGATGGAAAAGCACAAGGCTGAGCTTGCAGCACAGGGTCAGATCAAAATGGATCTGAAATAAACCAATAAACAAACAGGGCAGAGCCGATTTTCAGATTGGCTCTGCCTTTTTTGCATGAATTTTTACAATTACAGTAATTTTTAACTATTAGGATTGTTAACATAGGCAAGGAATTCATCTCGCCTTGTCCGTTCACAAAACGATTACAAAGTTATTTTCCGGAATTTGAATAATTTTGCGAATTTGTTGTCTTTATATAGTATGAGAATTTATTTTACGGGAAATATGCAAATTTTTGTAATAAATCGCCCGAAATTGACATTTATATAAAGAAGGGAGTGATACTATATGCGTGCTATGTGCACAATGCACAAAAATTCTTGACAAGCCATAGAATATATGGTATAATATTCTTGTCTAAGGACCGCATGGAACCAAAAATCAAAAGTAAAGGAGAAAAGCATTATGAAGATTCCCTCGACCCTTGACTGCGAAAAAATGAAAAAGTGGCTGAAATGTCCGATACTTGCAGTAATTAAGGAGATATGCTTATTATGAGAAGAAGCTGTTTTTTTCTGTTGCTTCTTATGGTTATCACTGGAATCTTTCATGGCTGTGCCGAGTTACCGCTTGATGCACAAATATTGAATGGTAATGCATCGGAGATGATTGATAAAACCTTCTACGATCAAAATTACACATATGGTGCGTATTATAATGATTATGATGACGGTAAAACAAAACTGGATGATGTGTCATACCCCAAAGAGCGTGCTTTTTTGATCACAAATCAGCAGGAGTATGACCGCGTATTTGCCTCCGACGCTGATCTGAACGTGGATTTTTCATCCGAAATGCTTGCGGTATATACCTTTACTGCGGAATACGTTCGTGAAATACGAATCGATGAGGTTGCAGTCGATGGGCAAAAGCTTTATATCGATCTTTCCATGATCAAGCCTCGGCAGGGAGTGGGGGATGCGGTCATGCCTTATCAAAGATACGTGGTGATAAAGTTAGATAAAACAAATGTGACAGAAGTTGAGATTAATATTGATTGAGAAGTTATCCGGATTCTTATGGGACGAAATATTATGGAGGCCCCACTTGTTATTATACCAAAAATGAAATTGGGTTTACGAATATAAAATCCGGCGAATTAATTAAAATGTCCAATACAGAAGCAAAGGAATACTCTGAAGATCTTAGAGAGATGCTAAAAATAAATTCGGCCAAGAAAGACGATTATGTTTATTCACAGATTGAATTTAGTGCTATTGACCAAACAACATATGACCCCAAAATTTCAAAAGCATTTGCAGCTAATGTTCCGTATTTAGTAATAGTATCTGCATATAATCCTTCGTCAAGCAGTTCAGTTGGAGAATTTTATCTTAATTTTGAATAAGAAGTATTGAGAAGTATTTCTATGTACGCGTAATTGTTTTAGTCCCCGCGGCTTTTGCTGCGGGGCAATTTTTACTGAAAATAACTGTTGCATTATTTTAAATAATGTGATATAATATATCTAACTATAAGTAAAGGACGTTTATTATGAAACTCATCGCATTTCCCGAGTGTGGAAAAATCGTCAATACACACGGCGTTATGGGCGCTGTCAAAATAGAATCCTGGTGCAACACCCCCGCGGTGCTTGCAAAGCTGAAGCGCGTATATCTGCCCACCAAGGAGGGCATGAAGGAACTCAAGGTCAACCGCGCGTCGGTGTTCAAGCAGTTTGTCATTGCCGAGCTGGAGGGCGTTACCTCGGTAGAAGCAGCCAACGCTTTGCGCGGTAAGGTGCTGCATGCGGCAAGAGAGGACCTGCGTATCCCCGAGGGCGAGTACCTGATCGCAGAGCTGATCGGGCTTGATCTGGTTGACGTCAATGACGGTCGCGTCTATGGGCAGCTGACCGAAGTGCTTGATCAGGGTCCTGCCGATATTTACGTAGTCAATACCCCGAGCGGTGAGCGCATGATGCCTGCCGTACCCGAATTTGTCAAGGGCATTGATCCCGAGCGAGGCATTTTGGTTGCCCCCATTGGCGGCATGCTTGAGGACTGATCGAAAGGGAACACATATGAGATTTGATATTATGACTCTGTTTCCCGAGCTGGTAGGCTACGTGCTGGGTGAGAGCATTATCGGCCGCGCGCAAAAGAGCGGTGCGATCGAGGTGCATACCCACCAGATCAGGGATTACTCCGAGGACAAGCATCGCCGCGTGGACGACACGCCTTACGGTGGTGGCAAGGGCATGCTGATGGCAGCACCGCCCGTGTATAATTGCTTCCAAGGCGTGCTGCGCAAGCAGGCTGAGGATGGCTTTACCGGTTCGCGCCGCGTGATTTATCTTTCTCCCGCAGGCAAGGTGCTGACACAGAAAAAGGCGGAGGAACTTGCACAGTATGACAATTTGGTGCTGCTTTGCGGGCACTACGAGGGTATTGATTGCCGCGTGATCGAGGAGATCGTGGACGAGGAACTCTCGATTGGCGATTACGTGCTCACCGGTGGTGAGATCCCAGCGTGCATTCTGGTTGACTGCGTGGCGCGTCTTTGCGAGGGCGTGCTTGCCGATCCCGAATGCTATGAAAAGGAAAGCATTTCCTCGGGACTGCTTGAATACCCCCAATACACAAGACCTTACGAATGGCATGGCGTTAAGGTGCCCGACGTGTTGATTTCGGGACATCACGCCAACATAGACGCGTGGCGGCTGCAGCAGGCTACCGAAAAGACCGCGCGCCAAAGACCCGATTTGTTAGATAAAAACTGAAAGGAGGGAGCTTCTTGATTGAGCAAAAAAGTGTGTCCAAAAAAGAAAAGGTAGGATCACTGTTTTTTCACTTATTTAATCGTTTGTCGCTATGGTTTTATACGTTGCTGACAAATAGCATGATTGCAAGGCTGTTGACCTCCTATGATATACTTGAGCAAAGATGGAGCGATATATGCACGTACGTGTTCGGTGCACCGGATGGAAAACTGCGGCAGCGTTTACACCGTATGCGCTTGAAATGCGCGTTTTGGATTGAGCATAGCCTTATATCGCACATTCCTGACCGATTTATCAAGATATTCATCAACTGTCCGCTGAACGTGTACGGTATATTCTTCTTTATGTACGGTGCGGTGGGCGCTGCGGTGTATTTTGTAGCAACAAGGCTTTCGGTTGATTATGGGGGCAATCTTGGTTGGGGCATCGCGGGAATTATTATTGCGTTTGCTTCGTTGCCGCTGCTTTGTACGGGTAAAACCTTGTACCGTGCCGCGTTCGGCAGCCGAATCGTGGGAAAGATGCTGCGCTCCTATCTGGGGCTTGAGCGTTTGCATAAAGGGAAGGATAAGAATAAAGAGAAGGAACGTGCGGGTACGTTGATGGTTTACTCTGCACTCATCCTTGGCGTTGGTGCAGGTGCGCTGACCTTCTTTGTGCATCCCGCAACGATTCCGATCCTTGCGCTCTTGGCAGTGCTTGCGATTATTGTGCTGTATATTCCCGAGAGTGGCGTGCTGCTGGCAGCAGGAACGATCGGCTTTTGGTGGGTTACGGGATATCCCGTGCTTTGCGCGATAGCAATTACGTCGATCACGCTGATCAGCTATCTTTTCAAGCTGATCAGGGGAAAACGCGTATTGCATGTGCGACTGATCGATTTTGTCATTCTTTTGTTGATGGCTGTATTTGCCTTGCACGGTGTGCTTGCAAACAGCGGATTCCTTTCTACGATATACGGCGTTGGCTATGCATTGCTGATTGCCATGTATTTCCCAACAACCAACCTGATTCGCTCACCCGAATGGTTGCGCAGATGCTATAAGCTGCTAGCTGTTTCCGGTGTTGCGATTTCCGTGGCAAGCGTGCTGCCGTTGGAGCAGATCCAATCCTTTATGGACATTACCTTACAGCGTGTGGATCTTTCCATGTTTTCGCAGCTTTACGCTCATTACAATGCGTACTTCGGACAATCTACCGTCGTTGGCGGCTTGTTGATGCTTCTGTTACCGATGATGCTGTCCGGTTTGACTTATAAGAACACGATCACGGGCTATTTCTGGAAAGTGTTCTGGGTCATTGTGGCAGGCGTTGCGATCTTGGCAACCATGCAGCTTGGCGTGTGGATGGGCATTTTTGCAGCATTTTTGATTTTCATTTTCACCTACAGCTATCGCTCCCTGAGCGCTACTATGTTGATGACTTTTCCCATTGGATGTGCTGTGGTATGGCACCGTGAATTGGATAAGCTGTTTGGTATTCGTAATTTGGATATCGTGCAAATGTCCATGGACATGATTGTGTCGTATGCGGACAATATGGAAAGCAGAAGAGCAGTCGCACGCAGCATTTTGAATATGTCTGCAGATAATCTGCTTGGTGTCGGATTTGGAGATCATGCGGTCAATCGCGTATTCCCGCTGTACGCAGAACGCGGCATGGAAAGCGCGACCGACATAGAAAACACCTTTTTACAGCTGATTGCCGAATGCGGATATCTCGGTTTGGCGGTGCTGCTTACGGTTATCGTGCTGTTCATGCTTTGCGCTCTGACGTATTTGCATTGGGGCGGCAACAAAATCACCAAAGCGCGCGTAAGTGCAGGACTTGCAGGCTTGACGGGTGTAGTAGTGATGGGAATATTCTGTAATTTGATGAACAACGCAAGCCTGTTCAGCCTTATATGGTTAGTGCTGGGCTTGAGTGTTGCAAGCCTTCGTACGCAATACGAGGTACATGCCCGTGCAGTTCAAACGCATCAGGGCAATGGAGAAAGCACGGATATTGCGTATCGAACGAAATAAGTAATGAGGGGAGACGGTCTAATGTCTGATCATAAGAAAAACCAAATAGCCACGGACGATCAAAAAGCCTCCAGTATTGCGCCGGAAGCCACGCTGACGCCCGTGAGCGAAAACAAGAAAAAGGTACGCAAGGCCCCCAAGGTCAAAAAGGCGCGTAAAAAGGGCTTGCCCATCGCGGTGGATATTTTGATCGTGGTTGTGCTGCTTGCTGTCATTGCGGGTGCTGTCTGGGGAATTTATGCGCTTGGCGAATATTTTGCAACGCGTTATGCGCAAAAAGAGATCACATATACGCTGTTGGCACAAGGAGTCGATGCAGATCTTGCATTTGATGATGAAGGTGTTTGCGTGGTTCGTCCCGAGAGTGAAGTGTTTGTCCTGAATGAAGAGCAGAGCACTTCTGTAGGACAGGTGCTTTCGGTTTCGACCAGAGGCAATGAAGACGGCACGATTAACGTTTACGTTGTAGTACGTACCACCGCTGCTTATAATTACACACTTGGCTATTTTGCCGATCAAACCAAAATTGCGGTTGGAAAGGCATATGCCTGCAGATTTAGCAGCCTTGTAAGCGATGCTGTTATTGTGGAACTGCAAGTAACGGAAAAGGAGTCTTGACATGAACAAAGCAGAAAAGAATAAGAATCTATTTTCGTCCGGCGGCGTTTTCGTGGATATTTTCATCGGATTTCTGATTGCTGCTTGCATTGCGGGCGTTGTGTTCCGTTGCTTTATTTACGACCCTACCGCGCGTGATGAGGCGGGAAAATCGTATATGGTATATTTTGAAATTGAGAACGCGCAGGAAACCTATGCAAAGTATCTGCTCAGCGGTAATGCGGTCTATGATGAAGCTACCGGCTTACGCATCGGTGCGCTGGCTGTGCATGAGGATCATGCGCAGGATAGTGCCGTTTCGGTACTGCGCAATACGGACGGAGAAAAAACGTCCCTGAGTGTAAAGGGTGTATTTCGCTCGGTTCCCGGTAAGATGGAGCAGGGAACGTTGGTAATCGGCGGCTCGTATATGCTCACACCCGGACAGGTATTGGAGATTTATACCGAGACTGTTTCGGTCAGCGTATGCATTTTGCAGATCGTCGAGATTACAGAAGAGTAACCCAATCGGAGCCGATTGGCGCAAGCTGCAAATACCTTTGCGGCATTTGTGCAATATGACGAAAAATATTGATACACTTGTCATATTTTCCTATAGAATGACGCTTGATTTTACCTCCTCCTTTTGATATACTTATAATAGTGGAATTGTCTGTATACTATCAAAGAAACAGGAGAAATATATGAAGTCTTGTCAAGTTGTTATTACCAATGCGAGCGGTTTGCATGCCAGACCCGCTACCTTCTTCATTCAGAAGGCAAACAGCTATAGATGCTCGATCTGGATCGAGAAGGAAGAGCGCAAGGTTAATGCAAAGAGCCTTTTGGGCGTTTTGTCCTTGGGTATTGCTAAGGGCATGTCTGTTACGTTGACTGCGGACGGACAGGATGAAGAGCTTGCACTGCAGGGCTTGCAGGCACTCATCAACTCCGGATTTTCCGAATAAGGCAAACGGCTTGTATAAAACGGTGTGAGGGGACATGGCAAAGTGTCCGCACACCGTTTTTTTCATGATTTTCAAGAAAGGAGGACGCTATGGCAGATCAGGAAAGATTACAGCAGCTGCTGGATAAAGCAAACGCGCTGCCCTTGACACCGGGTGTGTATATCATGAAGGACGCCTCGGGTAAGGTGATTTACGTGGGCAAATCCCGTAAGCTCAAAAACCGCGTATCGCAGTATTTTCAAAACAGCGAAAAGAACGCCAAGACCGCGCGTATGGTCGAGCGCGTGCACGCGTTTGATTATATTTTGTGCGAGACCGAGATCGAAGCGCTCTCCCTTGAAAATACGCTGATCAAGCAATATACTCCTAAATACAATATCAGACTCAAGGACGCAAAGTCCTATCCGTACATCAAGATCACCGATGAGACGTATCCGCGTGTGGTCATGACGCGTAAGCGAGAGGCAGATAAGGGCAAATATTTCGGTCCCTACTCGGGCACGTCCACTGTGTATGCGGTTATTGGCTCGTTGCAAAAGGCTTTGCAGCTGCCAAACTGCAAGCGCAAGTTTCCCGAGCAGATCGGCAAGGAACGCCCCTGCCTGTATTATCAGATCAAGCAATGCTGCGGTGTTTGTACAGGCAAGGTGACTCCCGAGGATTATGCCGATAAGATTCATACAGCGGCAGAGCTGCTGCGCGGCAATACCGCAGCAGAGAAGCGTCGCCTGACCGAGCAGATGTATGCCTTGGCAGAGCAGGAGCGGTACGAGGCGGCAGCAGTTTGTCGCGATACCATCGCTGCGCTGGATAGGCTTTCGCAAAAGCAAAGCGTGGTGGGTGCACCCGATGACGATTATGATGTGTTCGGCTTGTATGACGATGGCGTACTGTCTGCGCTGTCCGTATTCTTTGTGCGCGGCGGCGTATGTACAGACAAGCAGGATTACCTGTTTGATAAAGAAAATATCACCGATCACGATTCGCTGGTGTCGTTTATTTGTGATCTGTACAGAGGTCGATCGGATATTCCCAAGCTGATCCTGATCTCGTTCTCGCCCGACGAGGACACGCGTGCCACGGCTGCCGAATTTCTCGGTAAGCTTGCAGGGCGCAAGGTTGAGCTGCGTACACCCGAAAGGGGACAGCTGCGCGCGCTATGTGAGACCGTGACCGCCAATGCACGCGAGGTAGCAGAGAAAAGTGCAACGCACGAAAGCAAGCGCGAGGGCGTTTTGCTGCGTCTTGCGCATATATTGGAGCTGGAGAGCTATCCCGCGCGTATCGAGGCGTACGATATCTCCAATTTCGGCAAGGAGCACCTGACCGCAGGCATGATCGTGACCAAGGACGGCACGTTCTCTAAGCGCGACTATCGCACCTTTAAGATCAAATCGGTCGAGGGAACCGATGACTACGCCAGCATGCGAGAGGCACTCTCGCGCCGTTTTGCACACCTGACCGATGCAGAGGGAAGCTTTTCGGAGTATCCCGACCTGATCCTTTTGGATGGCGGACGCGGACATGTGGGCGTAGTGCGCGAGCTGGCATGCGAGATGGGCATTGACGTGCCGATTTTCGGCATGGTCAAGGATGACTTTCATAAAACGCGCGCACTTTGCACCGATCGGGACGAGATCAGCATTGCAAAGGAGACCGCGGTATTTCAGTTTATTTACGGCATACAGGAAGAGGTGCACCGCTATACCGTGGGCAGCATGAAAAAAGCCAAGGGCAAAACGCTGGTAACCTCCACCTTAACGCAGATTCCGGGCATCGGCCCTGCCAAGGCAGCGGCACTACTCAAAATGCCGGGCGGCTTGCAAGCCGTCAAGAGCGCAGATAAAGCGCAGCTGCTGGCAATCAAGGGCATCGGGGAAAAGGATGCTGACGCAATTATCGCATTTTTTAAAGAAAAGAGATAGAGTACTATGATGAGAATTATTACAGGAAAGGCAAGAGGCTGCAAGCTTTATACCTTAGAGGGCACGGACACCCGTCCCACCACCGAAAGAGTCAAGCAGGCTGTGTTTTCCATGATCCAATTTGACATTGAGGGCAGGGACGTGTTGGATCTGTTCGGCGGCTCGGGACAAATGGGACTTGAAGCCGTATCGCGCGGTGCGCGCCATGCCATCATCGTGGATAAGTCCAAGCCTGCTGTGGACGTCATCTACAAGAATATGCTCAAAACCAAGCTCGCGCCCGATTGCTTTGTGGTCAAGTCGGATTATGCCGATTTTCTTAAGAGCAGACAGGGCAGAGAGCAATACGATATCGTATTTTTGGATCCGCCTTATGCATCCGATGCGCTTTCCGAGTCGCTGCTGCTGCTTTTGCGCTACGATCTTTTGAAGCCGGGCGCGCGCGTGATCTGTGAGTCGGATAAGGAGAATATCTGGGGCAAGCATTTCGCGCTTTGCGACCGCTACCGCGTGGTAGGCAAAACGCATCACGCTTCCTCGTTCGTTACTATTCTTGAGCCTGTTATGGAGGATGCGGAATGAGCCGCGCCATCATCCCGGGCAGCTTTGATCCCATGACGCTGGGGCATAAGCAGGTCATCGCAGCCGCTGCCGAGATCTTTGACGAGGTGATCGTGCTGATCATGAACAACGATATGACCAACTACGTCAAGGATGCCAAGGTCAAGCAATACGCCTTTGACAGCACGCAGCGTGCCGAGATCGCGCGTCTGACTTGTGCCGATTTGACGGGCGTAAGTGTGCTGATCAGGAGCGGCATGCTGATCGACGCGTTTGACGAGCTTTGTGCCGATTGCATTGTCAAGGGTGTGCGCAACGAGCAGGATTTTGCCTATGAGCAAATCCACGCGTCCTGGAATTTGGCGCACAACCCCCGCGCACGTACGCTGTATCTCCCGGCAGACCCCGCATATGCGCACGTCAGCTCCACGCTGGCACGCCAGCGACTTGCGGCAGGAGAGGATCTTTCCGACATTCTCTCAGCCGACGCACTTGCGTGGATACGCAAAAATCAGGAGGTATGATATGAATACGAAAACCGTCAGAATTAACTCCATACTCACATCTGCAATGCTGTTTTTGTACGCAGGCTGCAGCGTGTTGAGCTTGATTCTCAACGTAATAGTTGCAAGCAGCCTTTCAAGCACCTCGTTTTCACTGCCATCAGGCATATTTTTGTGCCTTGCGGTCTTGCTTCCCACCATCGTTCTGCTGATCTGTGGCATCAAGCAAGCCAAGCGCAAGCAGGGCGTGTTTGATCTCATCGCATCTGTGTTAACGCTGCTGGTCAGCCTTGTCTGGGCGGTGCTTGCCGTTGCCAATTGGGGAACGGTGCTTGCACAAAGAATTATGATGGGGCAATCCATGGTTTCGGGTGATATGCTTGCGTTTCTTTCATACTTAAACGTAGCGTACGTAGCCTTCACAATGCTTGTCGCGCTGTATTTGCTGGCTGCATATTTGATCAGCGTGCTGCGCGCAAAGCAGAAGCGGCTGCAGATCAAAGCCGAGTTGCACAAGCCCGCCGCTGCTTTGTTGATCCTTGTGCCCAATCTGCTTTCGCTTATTGATTTGATTCTCGGAAGAATACTGATGAACAACGTTGAATCGGGCATCATGGACTTAAATGCATATATTGCGTATTTAAGAATTTATATGTACAGTTCCTTTGCTCTTGAGATGCTGCTCGCCATTGCCTTGGCAGTATTCGTGCT
>JAZOLE010000163.1:0-13326 GCA_045652835.1 Eubacteriales bacterium
GAGGGCAAGACCATCGTCAAGGAGATCTCCGTACCCGGTAAGATCGTCAATATCGTGGTCAGATAAATTCGCAAAAAAACTTTTGCGTAAACACTTGACATTCTGAAATGTTTGGTGTATAATACCAAAGGATATAACGGAAGTTATGTTTATTCACTCTTGGCCGACGCGAGGGGAGGGAAATAGATAATGGCAGAAGTAAGAATTAAAGAAGGCGAAACTCTGGACAGCGCCCTGAGACGTTTTAAGCGTCAGATGGCTCGCTCCAACGTTCTTGCCGAGCTCCGTAAGAGAGAATGCTACGAGAAGCCCAGCGTAAAGCGCAAGAAGAAGTCTGAAGCAGCGCGCAAGAGAAAGTATAAGTAATTATAGCAATCAAGAGGTTAAGTCTGTGACTTGACCTCTTATTGTTTTTTATGATACCGTCGCGGGCGTCGATCCGTGATGATAAATCAAAGAACACCCTTGTCGACGGCAAGGGTGTTCGCTATATCTTGGGTTAATCTTTCTTTTTGGCAACAAATGCAACTGCCAAAAGGGGAATGAGGACGCACGCACCGCCAATCACGCCCTTGCACCCACTCTTTTTTGTGGGGACGTCGGTCTGCGCCTCGGTGGTGATCACATCGGTCGCGGGAGCCTCGGTGACCTGCTCGGTCGTTGGAGCTTCAGTCGTTGGAGCTTCGGTAATCTCCTCAGTCGTTACCTCGGTAGACTGCTCCGCCGTGCTTGCAAGGTATTCGATCAGCAGTTTGGCAATATTGGCATGCCCCTGTGCATTGGGGTGAATGTCGTTCTGTGCAATATTGGTCAATCCGAGCGCGTCGTGGTCAATGACCGAGGGCACGTCAATACATTCGTAGTTGTACGCCGTGCAAGCTGCGCTGATCTGCTCGTTGATCGATGCAATGAATGTGCCTGCAAAGTCACCGAATGCACCGAGCGCAGGCACGCCCTTCATGGGATTGTACTGCAACAGGAAAATGACACGCGCCCGAGGGGCGGTCTGCTGAACGTAGGCTGCTACCGTACCGAGGTTGTTGCCCATATTGGAGTATAGCTCGTTCATTTTCGCTTGGAAATCTGCGTTGCTTTGCAAAGCTTCAAAGCCGGCCGCATCCATCTGCGAAAGCACGCCGATCGCTTGCTCCCAAGCGGTTACGGTCTTGCCGGATGCCATGGATGCGATGACGGGGAGTGCTTGCAGCAGGTCGTTACCGCCAACCGAAATGACGATCAGATCAGCCGCCTTGACCTGCTCCTCCAAAGAGGGGAGCAGAGCGGCAAGATCTGCGCTGGTCGCACCGTTGACAGCGCGATTGATATAGGTGCTTCCGCCCGCAAGTCCCAGCGAAGCCGCGAGAGTGTTGATATAGGAGGCACACTGATAGGGGTCACCGTCCTTGACGTAATTTTCAAGACCGTAGCCTGTGGTCAGTGAGTCACCCAGTGCAAGCAGCGTTGCGGGGGTGTCGTTTGCGGATGCGGGGAAGATGGCTGCCATAGTCAGGATCAGCAGGACAACGGCAAGCACTGCGCTGCGTTTTATCGTGCTGTTCATGTTATTTTTGCTCGCTTCCCTGTGTTAGTGCCGCGGTGCGGTAGGTGCCCTCGGTCTTTTGGCATTCCTCATCCCAGAGCTGCTTCATGCGATCATAGGTGCTTTGCGGAATGTCGGGCGTGCCTCTGGAGAGGTTGGGCCAAAGCTGATCTCCTGCCACCTTGGGATCGGTGCAGGCAACGTCGTTTCTCCATGCGTCGCGGATGGACTTGTCGCGCAGGTTGGGCACCTCCACGCTCACGCCACCTGCAAGAATGGAGCGGTAAGCAAAGTGACCGGGCAGGAACATGTCCATTGCCTCGTATACGTCAATGATGTCAGCGCTCTCGTCACCCAGAATGCGGTTGATAAAGTGGTACATGGAGTAGAAATCCGAGCCGCCGTGGCCAAAGCCGTGGACGCGATCCTCCATGCCGTGCGTGGGATAGTAATCCTTAAAGACCTCGCGATCATATGCGCCGTCCTCTTCGTCTACGTTGACGTAGATTCTTGCGATGTGACCGTTGCGCGCATCCTCACGTCCGCATTCCATTCTGCCCTTGGAGCCGTACATGCAGTACCAGATCGAGTTTTTGTACAAGTCGCCGTGAATGCTCTTGACAATGCCGCCGTTCTCCAGCGTGACCATTTCAATACCGAACTGACCGCTCTTGCAGCCCGTGCGCGCGCGGCGCTCGTTCTTGCCGCCCTCAAAGCCTATGACAGATACGGGACGCAGACCGGTTGCGTGAATGATGGGGCCCAGAGAATGCGTGCAGTAGAAGGTTGCGTAGCCGCAGTTGCGCCAGTGATCCGGCTCACCGTAGGTAATGCTGTGCCAGATCGATTCGCAGTTGTGAATGTACTCGCCCTCGCCGTATTCAAATTCGCCAATCTCGCCGGCCTCGTAAAGCTTTTTCATCTCGTAAGCCGCAGGCATGTAGCAGTAGTTTTCGCCGTAAGCGTACACAAGACCGGTCTCTTCCACCGCCTCAATCAGCTCAACAGCCTCCTTCATGGTCTGCACGGGCAGTACCTCGGAGAATACGTGCAAGCCCTTGCGCAGGCAGCGAATGGCAAAGGGCGCGTGCTCGTTGGCGTAGTTTGCCAGCACCACTGCGACCATGTCATGATTGATGAAGTTATCAAAATGATCGTAGAAGGTAATGTCAAGACCCTCGGTGTACTGACGCTGCGCGTCCAGTGCCTCCTGACTCTTGTCGCAAATGGCAACCACCTCTGCGTGGTCAGCTCTCTTGCAATAGTTGATCATGCTGGTGCCGCGGTATGCGCCCAACACGCCGATTCTGATCTTTTTCATGGCTGAAATTCCTTTCGGATTTGATTTTTGATACCATTTTGATTATATCATAAAATACAGATTTTTGCAGTTGGCAGAGTGGAGAATTTTGCGGGCGAAAATTGTTCAATATGCTGAAAATTACTTTAACTCATTGACATATATCGCACGTATGTGTATAATAGATAGGACGGAGAAATCCGATTTTTGGAAAAAGAGGTAAGACATCTATGAAAAAGATCCTTTCCATGCTGGTGCTGGCTGCAATGCTGTTGTCCGCTCTGGCAATCACGGCGTCTGCTGAAGAGTATGACTACGTCAACCAGGCAGACTACTACGAGCACGAAGCTGTAAAGAGAGACGAAGTTTACGACTGTGAAGCAGGTATTGCCTCCACCACCTGGACGGTTCCTTATCTGCCCGTAACCCCTGCGCTGGACGGCAAGATCAGCGTTGGCGAGTACGAGAAATTTGAAAACTACGAGGACTATCTGTTCTACGCTATGCGCACCAACGGCGGTCAAAACAAGATCGACGAGTTCTACGCATTTTTGGATGCCGCTAAGCCCGGCTTCTTTGATGCATATTGGGGCTGGGACGGTCAGTACCTGTACATGGCATTCAATATGGACTGCTTTGACGGTTACTTCTGCGACCCCAGCGTTCACGGTGCTTCTTACCTGTATGCTTGCACTGCAGTTCAGTTCGGTATCGGTCAGGCAGACGCTGAATACAGACAGTTCAGCGAGACCGGCTTTGGTATCAATCCCGACGGTAACACCGGCGTGACTACCAAGTGGCTGGGCAACTACTCTCCCGATGACACCAAGGACGTTGCAGGCGAATACAACGATACCACCAAGAGACTGACCATTGAGTTCAGAATCAACCTCCAGCTGGCTCTTGATATGGACAAGACCGTTCAGAACGGTGACCAGGCTAAGATGTGCTGGCTGCTCAGCGTCGGCGGCGACGGTGACAACCTCAGATGTAAGCAGGTATCCTTCTGCCACGGTATCGGCGGTACCCAGTCCAACAAGGCTGCACAGTATTTTGCAACCATTACCTTTGACGGTCTGCCTGCAGACAAGGAAGTTCCGATCGAGGACCGCGTAGAGATCAGCGAGATCGATAAGGAGTACGACCTGCGTGACTTTGTCGTTCTGTCTCAGGATGATGCGATCAACACCTTCTCCGGCAACAACGCAACCATTGAAAAGATCACCGAGGGTGATGACACCTTCATGAGAATCACCGCAACCGGTGATGAGGCATACGTATACGGTAACAAGTATCCCGTAAGCGTAAGCAGCGAGACCAAGTACGTAGTAATTAAGTACCGCACCTCTTCCACTAAGGCAAAGGATACCGGTATTATCTACAAGTCCACCACGCTCAAGGAGTACAATCTGGAGCACACGGCATACGAATCCATTATTGCAGACGGTCAGTGGCACTATCTGTACATTGATATGAGCGGTGAGCAGAATTGGCAGGACTGGATCGTTTCTCTGGGTATCGTTCCGTTCGTTGCAACTGAAGGTATCGCAGGCGAGTCTATCGACTTAGCATGGATCAAGTTCTACTACGAAGATCCTTGGGATATCCCCGAGTACGAGGCTGACAGAAACGCTACCACTCCTACTACCGAGGAAGTAACCACCGAGCCCGTTGTTGAGACCACTGAAGAAGAAGTAACCACCGAGGCTCCCGTGACCGAAGAGCAGACCCAGCCTGTTGAAAAGAAGGGCTGCGGCAGCGTAATCGGCGGCGCATTTGCAGTTGTAGCACTCGTTGCAGTTGCTTTCGTAGCAAAGAAGAAGGAAGACTAATTTCTGATTCGCTATAAAATTAGCGGTGTCAAGCATTTGCTTGACACCGCTTTTTTGCGTTATCCGTAAATTTCCAGTTCGATGATGCTAAACCAGTTTTCGCCCTCGCGCCACAGTCTGACGTAGCGGGCATCCAGATCAAGATCGGTCAAGGTGACGAACAGCTCGTCCTTGCTGCCTTGGTAGATGGTTTGGTAGCTTTCTCCGTCGGTCGAGATCTCGATGCGGTAGGGAACCCATGCGGATTCCAGCAGCAGCGTCAGCTCGTCAATGTGTGTAGTGCTGCCAAGATCTACCTGCAGCCATGCCTGACCGGAGGGAAGCGATCCCCAACGGGTTTCCATGTCGCCGTCCACAGCGTAAGAGGCAAGATATGCCCCCTCGTGATTGGTTGCAGTGACTGTTTTGTTCAAAGCGAGGTTAGTTTTGACCTCCTCTTCGGGGCGCTGCGCTTTGTCCTCGTCCGTTGCGGCATGCACCTCAAGTTCGTAGATCGAAACGTAATTTCCCTTAGGAATACTCAGCTTGATATAGCGTGCCCTCTGACCGTACAGATTGAGCTCGCACATGCCTGTCATGGCGTCCTTCGTGTAAACGCCTGCCTGCGTATAGGTCTTGCCGTCCTCGGAGAAGGAGAGCGTAAAGGGTACGTGGAGCGACTCCCAAAGGATCTCAATCTCGCCGATCTCATAAACCTCCAGCAGATCCACGCTCAGCGTATGCACGGATGCCGAGCAGCCGATGCCGCTCCAACGGGTAGAGGGAATGCCGTCAACCGCGAATTTGGATGCCAGCGTATCGTTTTCGTGTCCGTTGTCGGTGGTGGGCTTGCCAAGGGCAAGGTTTTCCTTTTCCTCTTCGGGAGTGGGAAGGGTATAGGTCTCTTTTTGGATATAATCAAACGTTGTGTCGGGGGATGCGATATTGGTCACGTCGCGCAGCACGGCAGGGTCAAGCGTCAGCGTCTTGGTTGCCTTGACGTCGGCTGCACTTGCTGCCAGCGAGAAGGTGTATTCGCCGCCGTCAATGATGTAGCGGCTGCCCTTGGTGTCGTAGCTTTCCAAAGCGTCTGCTGTGATCACGATGCCGACGCTCTCGCTCTGTCCGGGTGCGAGCAGCGCGGTCTTGGCAAAGCCTGCAAGCTCAAGCGCGGATTGCTCCATGACCGTCTCGGGCTTGGAAAGGTAGATTTGCACGATCTCGCGACCTGCAACCTGACCGCTGTTGGTAACAAGGCAGGTGGCAAGCAGCGTGCCGTCCGCCTGCTTTTGCACGTCAAAATCGGAGTAGGTAAAGGTGGTATAGGAAAGACCGTGTCCAAAGGGATACGCCACGTCCACGCCAAAGGTGGTATAGTAGCGGTAGCCTACGTAAATGTCCTCGAAATAAACCGTGTCGGAGGTGGTACCGGGGTAATACTTGCCTGCGGGGGTGTGGAAGCAATCCACAGGCCAGGAAATGGTGGTCTTTGCGCTGGGGTTGACGTTGCCGCAAAGCACCTCGGCAACTGCCGTGCCCGTGCGTTCGCCCGCATATCCCGTCCACAGAACGGCATCTGCCATATCCTGCCAGGAAAGCATTTCAATGGGCGAGCCTGTGTTGAGCAGCACGATCACGCGCTTGCCCTTTGCGCCAAACGCGGCGCTGACGCGCTCAATCATCTCTCTCTCGGTTTGGTTGAGTGCAAAGTCGCCGTCCATATCCGCGCGATCCTCGCCCTCGGAAGAGCCGCGCGAGATCACGATCACGGCAGCATCTGCGTTGTCTGCACATTCGGCAGCGTATTCCGCGGAAACGGGAATGTCAAGGGTGGGGTCAAGCGCGCTGTGCGCTTTGGCTTTTCTGAACGGGTGAGCAGCATACTGATAAACGTTAAATGCGGAGGAGCTGTTCAGACCGTCCGCGATCGAAACGGTCTTTCTTGCGCTGACAGAGCCTGAGCCTGCGCCGCCGTATACCGTGGCGAAAGCACCGTTGCCGAATACGGCAAGCGTTTTTTGCTCGGTCAGGGGAAGGGCAGCGTTCTCATTTTTGAGCAGCACCATGGTCTGCGCTGCCGCCTCGGCTGCAAGATTGCCGTGGTCTGTAAAGGCGATGCGTTCGCTTCGCTCGGGCTGCGTAAAGATCGGACTTCTGACCACTAGACCCAGCACGTTTTTGCATGCGGTGTCAAGCATATCCATATGCAGCGTGCCGTCCTCGATTGCCGCTATGATCAGGGCGGGATCGTCCTCGTTGCCCGGCATGTTGATGTCGTTGCCCGCGTTAACCTTTTCCACAACCGTGCCGCCCGAGCCCCAGTCGGACATGACCATGCCGCCAAATCCGCGTTCACCGCGCAGATAGGTGGTCAACAGGTCATACGAGCAAGCCACGCGCGTGCCGTTGATCAGGTTATAGCTGGACATAATGGTGTAGGGATCCGCATCGCGTACGGTCATACCGAACGCCTTGAGATAGATCTCGCGCAAGGCGCGCTCGGTTACGTTTGCGCTGATCGAGCCGCGTGCGAACTCCTGATTGTTGGCAGCAAAGTGCTTGAGCGATACGCCAACGCCCGTGGATTGAATGCCCTCTGTGTATGCGGTGGCAATATAGGCGGTCAGTATAGGATCCTCGGAGCTGTATTCAAAGTTTCTGCCGCCCAGCACGTTTTTCTGAATGTTCATGCCGGGGGCAAGAATGACGTCAATTCCTTTAACCAAGGAGTCCTTGCCCATTGCCGTACCGATCTTGGCGGCAAGGTCGGCATCCCACGAAGAGGATACGTTGATGACAGAGGGATACCAAACGGTAGTGTCATAGCGCAAGCCGGCAGGCCCGTCATTGACGGTGACAGAGGGCACGCCAAGTCGTTCAATGGCGTACGTGCCGCCCGAAGCGCCCTTCCTGAGTACGTTTTGCGTACCCGTAACCATGTGTGCCTTTTCCTGTACGGTCATGGCAGCCACCACGCAATCAATGGCGTCTGCACTCAGCTGCACCAGTCCGCCTTTGGTATAAAGCGTTAAAGGCGATGCGGCAATCCCTGCCGCATCGGTTGCGGTGACGGTCAGGGTCAGCTCACCGTTCAGGCGATCCGCTTCGCCTTGAAGCGTGACGGAGAGATCACCGTTTGCGGCATCTACCGTCTGCTCGGCAACCGTGCCGTCCGCATCGGTCAGTACGCAAGAAATGCTGCCTGTGCTACCCTCGGTTGTAACACAATCCAGCGTCAGCTTGACATCACCGTCCTCCAGCACCAAGCTCTTGGCAGCAAGCGTGATCGCGCACACGGGTGCCGGTTGCGTTTCTGCCTCGGTTTGCAGTGTTTCGGCGGTGGTTTGATCGCTCGGCTCGTCGGACTGCGGCTTGTCCTTGCAGCCTGCGGCTTGCAAAAGCAGCAGACAGAGCAGCAAAAAGCAAAACAAAGAAGTAAGCTTGTTTTTGTCGAAACGTTTCATAAAAGCCTCCTTGCGTAAAATCCACTTTCATTATATACTGTTTGCCCGATGAAATCAATGCGCGTTTTTAACAAAAAGCGAGATCATTGCTTTCTTTCTCGGTATTGTCCGGGCGTCATGCCGGTTTCTTTTTTGAATAGTTTGGCAAAATAATGCACATCGGGAATGCCGCAATGCAGCGCAACCGTACCGATCTGCAAATTGGTGGTGCGCAAAAGATGCCGCGCGTGCTGCATGCGCCTCTCACGGATATAAGCGGTCAGCGTTTGACCGGTTTCCTTTTTGAATACGTCCGACAGATATCCCGGGCTCAGATTTTGGTTTTGGGCAAGAGAATGCAGCGTCAGATTTGCCGAAAGGTCGGAATCAATGAGCAATATGGTGGTTTGCACCGTATGGGAATACTGCTGCATGGTGTGCTGACGCACCAATTTGCAATAGCCGAGATAAATGTTTTGCATCATCTCGCTGCTTTGCTCCAGATTGCTGATCTGTTCGATTTTTTTGGCAAAGTCGGAGGAAACGCGGTCAATGTACAAGGGGTGTACGCCGCCGCTCTCTGCCGCCTTGCGCAAAAGGGTATTCATAATAATGCAGTAGTTTTTTACGTTGCGTACGGGATCTGTTGCGCGCTGCTCGTAATTGACGTCGCTCAATGCGGAAAAGAGAAGCTCCTGCTTGTGCAGCTGACCCATGCGCACCGATTCGATCAGCTCGTTTTCAAAGGCGTATCGCTGCTCCATTGCCTTCATGGAAAGCAGCACGTCGTCAAAGCGGTCTGTATGAATGGGCACGTGAATGGGGGAGGGGGATGCGGGGTGCGTGCGGTTGACGTCCACGATTGAGAAGGCGGGGGTGTCCCATATGTGCTCGCAAAAGGTATCCAGCATCAAAAGCAAGGGATGACTTTGCTCTATGACGGGAATCGTAGTGAAAAATTCCTCCAAGCGCGCCTGTGCGGTTGGTGTTATGCCGATGCGCTCGCCAAGCTCCAGCAGCTGATGAGCGGAAAGCGCAGCGTTCAGATATGGGCCAACCAGTAAGATCGGTGCATCCTCTTGAAATGCCGGACGCAAATACGTGTAGCTAAGACCGAGCGCACAGGTATAGCGATAGCGTGCGCCACGGTCAGGGGGAGGCAGAACGACCTCTTGCTCATAGCCCAGGTCGCTCCCGTATTGTGCAATTGCCTGTGCAAGCGCATGCCCGGAAACTGTGCGTGCCTGCAGGTGGCATTTGGCAAAGGTATTGCATAAAAGCTGCAATTCTTTTTGATAAGGCATAAAAGCCTCCTTACTTTAGTTGGGTGAAATTATATAATCTATTACCAATTATATCATGGAATTTGTACAAAAATCATATAAAATCGTGAACGATATGAAAATAATACAAAAACACATGAAAATAATACTCACGCAAAAAGCGCAAAAGTTTTATACTGAATAATAGCGTAACTCTATCCAAAATTCCATACAAACAAAGAAAGAGGAAAACTGTTATGAAAAAACAACCTAAGCTTGACGCAAACGGCAAGCGCGCGTTCAGCATGCGCGACTGTCTTGCGTATGCAGCCGGCGACTTTGGCTGTAACATGAGTTTTGCGCTCAAGGGAACCATGGCCATTTTCTGGACGCAGTTCATGAGAATGGATTCGCTTTTGTATGCCGCACTTTTGATCGTTGTACAGATCTGGGATGCGATCAACGACCCGCTGATCGGCTCGATCATTGACAACGACAAAAAGACCACCTACAAAAGAGGCAAGTTCTTAACCTACATCTGGTTCGGCTCTCTGGGTCTGCTCGTTGCAGGCGCACTTTGCTTTATTCCTTTTGTCAGGGATGCACAGCCCGTGATCAAGGCAATCGTGTTTGTTGCAGGATACATTCTCTGGGATGCATTCTACACCATCGCAAACGTGCCCTACGGCTCTCTGCTCTCCCTGATTTCCAATGACCCCGCAGACAGAGCATCTCTGTCCGCTTGGCGTTCGGTAGGCTCTATGATCGGTAACATGGTCCCCATGGTACTGCTGCCTATGCTGATCTACGATGAAAACAACAACATTCTCGGCCAGCGCGTATTCCTGATCGCGCTGATCATGGGCGTTGCAGGCTTTATCGCATTCCAATTCATGATCAAGAACACCACGGTGCGCGTTGATGAAAACGTAAGCGTTAACGAGCAGCAGGAAAAATTCAACGTGCTCAAGGCTATGGGCAACTTTATAAAGAACCGCCCCGCAGTTGGTGCAACGCTGGCAGCTATGGGTATGTTCATCGGTATGCAGGCTGCAACCACCGCTGTGACCGTTATGTTCCAGTCTTACTTCAAGAACGTAGCGGTTTCGGGTATCGTCACCATGTTTGCCATGATCCCGATCGTTGCATTCACGCCTTTGGCAAGAAAGCTTGTTGTCAAATACGGCAAGAAGGAGCTTTCGGTTGTCGGCGCTATCTGCTCGGTCGTTGCTTGTGCGATCATGCTGCTCGCACCCATCACGCCCGACGGAAAGGGTATTGCCATCTATATCGTATGTCAGCTGATCAACTCGCTGGGCACCGGCATTTACAGCACGGTATCCTGGTCCATGATGGGTGACGCGATCGACTATAACGAATGGAAATTCGGCGTAAGAGAAGAGGGTACGGTTTACTCGCTGCACTCCTTCTTCCGTAAGCTTGCACAGGGCATTGGTCCCTCTATGGCACTGGTGATCATGGTTGCGCTCGGATATTCCGAGATCAATGCAGGTAATCAGCTGTTCTCGGTTGCGCTCAACATGCGTTATCTGGTAGCAGCTCTGTATCTCTTTGCTGCTGTGATGCAGGTCATCGGTCTTGGTCTGGTTTACAACCTGAATAAGAAGACTCTGACGCAGATGAACGAGGAGCTTGCTGCAAGACACAGCGTTGCTGCGTCTGCAGAGGATCAAGCGTCCGTTTGATAAAGGGGGTAATGAACATGAAAAAAATCGTATCTTTATTACTCGCAGTTTTGTTTGCATGTTCCGTTCTCAGCCTGGTAGGCTGCGGAAAAATCAATGATTCGAGCGTTGCAATTCTTTGGAGCGGCGACGGCGTTGCGACCGATCCCAACAGCCTGATCAACTCTATGGACAGAGCAATGTATATTGAAAAGATCGCTTACGAGCACTACGGTGCAAAGGGCAACGCAGCAGAGCAGGTCAAGCAGGCTAAGGATGCACTGGACGCAGGCTGTGTTGCACTGGTTGTTGAGCTGATCGATCCTTTGACTGCGCAGGAGATCGTGGATGCTGCCAAGGCAAAGGACGTTCCCGTGATATTCGTCAAGACCGCGCAGAATATTCCTCAAAGCGTTGTTGACAGCTATGACAAGTGCGTGACCATTGTTTCTGACACCAATACACTTTCCGAGGTCGAGGGAAAACTGATTGCGGATTATATCAAGGCAAACTTCAAAAAGCTTGATAAGAATCAGGACGGCAAGATCACCTATTATGCTTCGGACTATTATGACCTTACCAGAATTTCCGTGTTTGCGGTAGATAAGGCTAACGAGCTGCTTGCTACCGAGGACTACGTGGTAAAGGGCGCGGACAAGAAGGAGATCAACACCTTTGTTGAGCCCGGCAACATTGTGGAATTCGATCATAAGAATATTGACCCTACCGAGTATGAGCTGATCCTGACCATTGATGATCAGGCTGCGTTCGAGGTGCTTTGCATGCTGCAGGAAAAGGGCTACAATACCGATAAGCTGACCACCCACTTCGTACCCGTGATCACACTTGGTGATACCGTGGACTACAAGGCATACGTAGTAGAGCAGGGTAAGGACAAATATGAGGAAAATAAGTACCTTGTAGATCTGACCACTGTTTCCGAAGAGGATCTGGAAGCTATGATCTACACCACGCGCAACGTCATCGGTGCAGGCAGACTTGCAGGTACCGTTATCGCAGACGATGACGCGATCGCAGGCGCAGCTGCCAAGATCGTTGCCAACCTGATCAAGGGCAAGGATAAGTTTGACGGCGTTGCTTCCGAGGTCAAGGAGGGCGAGGCTGCATCCGTAGTCGTGGATGGCGCGAGCGTAAAGGTTCGCTTTATTGCATTGACCGAGTAATATAGCCGTACGGGAGTCTATCAAGGCGTCCGACAAACGTCGGACGCCGCTCTGATCATAAACGAGGAGAAAAACATGAGAAACGTAATCAATTTAAATCAAAACTGGCTGTTCTGCAAGGACACAGCCGATATTACCGTAAGACAGGGCGAGCAGGTAAATCTACCCCATACTTGGAATGCCGCTGACGGCCATGACGGCGGCAACGATTATTTCCGCGGTGCTTGCCTGTACGTAAAGACGCTTACCAAGGCAGAGCTGCCCGCAGCCGACTGCTACTATCTTGAAATTCGCGGTGCGAACTCCTCTGCCGACGTTTACGTAGGCGGTGAGAAGCTGGCGCACCATGACGGCGGCTACTCCACTTGGAGAGTAGACCTGACCGAAAAGCTGACTGACAGCACCGAGATTGCCATCGTGGTGGACAACTCCCCCAACGAAGAGGTCTACCCCCAGATGGCAGACTTCACCTTCTACGGCGGTCTGTACCGTGACGTCAACCTGATCGCGGTCAACAAGGCGCACTTTGACCTTGATTTTTACGGTGGCATCGGCTTTGCCGTCACGCCCGAGGTAAACGGCAAGGATGCAAAGGTTAAGCTGCAGAGCTGGACCAAGAACGCCCAGGGTAAGCAGATCCGCTATACCGTCACCGATGCAAACGGCGAGGTCGTTGCACAGGCAACCGGTGAAGGCGAGATGGACTTGGATATCAAGGACGTCACGCAGTGGCACGGCCGCAAGAATCCGTATCTGTACACCGCAACTGCCGAGCTGCTGGACGGTGAGCAGGTACTGGACAACGTCAGCACGCGCTTTGGTGTTCGCACCTTTAAGATCCATCCCGATAACGGCTTTATTCTCAACGGTGAGGAATACCCCCTGCGCGGTGTATCCCGTCATCAGGATAGATTTGGCGTGGGCAACGCGCTGCTGCCCGAGCCCCACCGAGAGGATATTGATCTGATCTGTGAGGTGGGTGCTACCACCATCAGACTTGCGCACTATCAGCACGATCAGTATTTCTACGATTTGTGTGATGAAAAGGGTCTTGTCATTTGGGCAGAGATTCCTTATATTTCCAGACACATGCCCGGCGGC
>JAZOLE010000164.1:0-4257 GCA_045652835.1 Eubacteriales bacterium
ACGCGGTTGCGGTGGGTGAGATGCATCACTTGGTCGCTCTTTTACGTCTTGAAAAAAGCAGGAACCTTAATGCATGCAAACAGGCTCCTGCTCAACTTTATTTGGTTTGTTTCAAGTTAAGAAATGTTTCATGATTGCGCAGATGATCAAACTGCGGCTCTTCAAGATATCTGTAAAAATCCTGCGTCATCGGTTCGCCTTCATTCCCCAACCATTTGCGTGTATCTTCTTCAATGTGGTCGAACCAAGGAGCCGTATATTTGTAAATCCCCGGCTTTTTGAAAACCACCTCATCATACGCCTTTGCATAGGACTTCATTTCGGACAGTAAGTGGCAAATCCGTTCTGCTGAAGTATTCGTGTCTTGCTTCAATATATGATTGATCTTCTTTCTGAGAGTATAATACAAATTGTGATTGAATTCGATATAGTTACCATCAGGAAACATCACGCTGACAATATTGTGTATCAAGTCGGAATAATCGGTAGGCATCAAAGACAGATCCCAAAGAATTCCCTGAACATGACTCATCATTCGTTTTTGCTTAAACAGAATCAACTCGTCACCTTCCAAAATGTTTTCTAAAACCGCATCACGCGAGATCATGGTTCTTTCGGGAATCATTTCGGCATATTTTCTTGCCTCGTCCTTGCGCCCTCTCCAACCGAGCAACTGTGTGATACCTTGAATGGCATTTCCTCTGATAATATCATCCTTACAGTTTTTTACGACAGCATCAAACAGTTTGATTGCTTTCTCCTGTTCTGCGATATATCTATCATTGTCCTCATATTCAAAGGAACGGTTAGATACCACCCAAGCGAGATTGATCAACCACTTCATATCTCCGGGGTATTCTGATACTGCAATCTCACATATTCTTTGGCGCTCTGCAAAATCTTCTGTCTTAAAAGTGTGATCGTATGCCTGCTTGAGTTCGTCATATCTCTTATCGGATTCAACATCGTTGATGCCAAGCAACTCGTCAGCAGAGATATGAAAAATTTTCGTAATAGGAACGATCAATGACAAATCCGGACTGGATACTCCGGTTTCCCATTTAGAAACGGTTTGATACGTAACATTCAGGCACGCTGCAAGCTGCTCTTGCGTCATGTGGTTTTTTTGTCTGTATTCTTTAATTCTATCTCCAATAGATTTCATAATGGTATTTCCTTTACACATTTATTCCGTTCCGGATCGGTGTTTTTATTATAGCACATGACCACAAGGAAAACAATAACGTATTTTTTGAGCTTAACTCGAATTTGAAGTGAGTGAAACATTGAGGTATTTCTCTCCGTTCTTTTTGACACCGCTGGCGCAAAGAAGAACGTATTTGCTTCGCAAATGAACCGCCGAGATTATTTCGCCTCTGCGGAGGCGACAAGTGCGCCGCCCTTGACCCGCAAGCCTTTGTAAAGGCTTGACCGAAACTTTCATCATATACAACCGTAAAGTGGCGGTTGTCATTCTTCATTAAAAAACACACCCGCGACAGTCGTCGCGGGTGTGTTTTTATGTCTTAAAGACCTCTCTTCACGTAAGTGGTGTGAAGCAGCTCGTGAGCCTTGTGGCTGTTGGGCTTGCCAAGGAAGGTGTCGTACAGCTCCTTGATTGCAGGGTTCTCGTGAGACAGACGCAGGGGCATGGAAGCGTCCAGGTTGTACAGTACGCTTGCACGCAGAGCGCGAACGTCGGTCCAGTTGAGTACCTTTGCTTCTACGTGAGGCTGACCGCCGCCGTTTACACAGCCGCCGGGACAACCCATGATCTCGATGAAGTCATACTTCTTCTCACCGCTCTTGACAGCGTCAAGCAGAGCGGCAGCGTTCTTGGTGCCGGATGCAACTGCAACGTTCAGGGTAATGCCTGCAATGGTGTAGCTTGCTTCCTTCCAGCCCTGGGTACCACGAACCTCGTGGAACTCAAGCTTTTCGGGGTTAGAGCCGGTCAGTGCGAATACTGCGGTTCTCAGTGCAGCTTCCATAACGCCGCCGGTTGCGCCGAAGATAACGCCTGCACCGGTGGAGATGCCCAGAGGTGCATCAAACTGCTCCTCGGGAAGCTCGTTGAAGTTGATGCCTGCACGGCGGATCATACGAGCCAGCTCTCTGGTGGTCAGAGAGTAGTCAACGTCCGGAACACCTGCTGCGTTCTCGTCGTCTCTGGCGATCTCGAACTTATTTGCAGTACAAGGCATAATGGATACTACGACGATGTCCTTAGCATCCCAACCCATCTTGTCTGCATAGTAGGTCTTGATGATCGCACCCAGCATCTGGTGAGGAGACTTGCAGGAGGACAGGTTCTCGGTGAACTCGGGATAGTAGTGCTCGCAGTACTTAACCCAACCGGGCGAGCAAGAGGTGATCATGGGCAGAGTGCCGCCGTTCTTGAATCTGTCAAGGAACTCGGTTGCTTCTTCCATGATGGTCAGGTCTGCTGCAAAGTCGGTATCAAATACGTTAGCAAAGCCCAGGCGGCGCAGAGCGGCAACCATCTTGCCCTCTCCGTTGGTGCCGATGGGATTGCCAAACTCCTCGGCGATTGCTGCACGAACTGCGGGAGCAGTCTGTACGACAACGTGCTTGGAGGAATCTGCCAGAGCCTCGAATACCTCATCGGTGGTATCCTTCTCATACAGAGCGCCTACGGGACATGCGTTGATGCACTGACCGCAGTTGACGCAAGAGGTGGATGCCAGAGGAATATCAAAGGTGCAGCCGATGTGGGTATCAAAGCCACGGTCGTTTGCGCCGATAACGCCAATGCCCTGTACCTTTTCGCACATTGCGGAGCAACGGCGGCACAGAATGCACTTGCTGTTATCGCGGATGATGGCGCAGGAGGAGTCGTCAATACGGCTCTCGGTCTTTACACCGCCAAAGTAATCTTCCTCAACACCGTACTCCTGGCACAGCTTCTGCAGCTCACAGTTGGTGGAGCGCACGCAGGACAGGCACTTCTTGTTGTGGTTAGACAAAAGCAGCTGCAGGTTGAGCTTTCTTGCCTTGATAATAGCGGGAGAGTTGGTGACGATCTCGGTGCCGTCACGCTCGATGGGGTATACGCAAGCGGTTACAAGGCCGCGCGCGCCCTTAACCTCTACAAGGCAGAGACGGCAAGCGCCGATCTCGTTGATGTCCTTGAGGTAGCAAAGGGTGGGAATATCGATGCCTGCCATCTTGGCAGCTTCGAGAACAGTGGTTCCGTACGGTACGGTATAGGGCTGACCGTTGATCTTAATATTGAGCATTTGGGTTTCCATATCCACAATTCTCCTTTCTTAGTCCTTATAGATTGCGCCGAACTTACAGCCGGATACGCAAGCGCCGCACTTAACGCACTTAGCAGCGTCAATCGTCAGCGAGGGCAGCTTGTGGCCGGGTGCTACGTAGTCGGTCTTCTTGATCGCGTCTGCGGGGCAGTTCTTCAAGCACTTGCCGCAGCCAATGCACTTTTCGCGATCGATTACGTAAGACATCAGGCTCTTGCAGACGCCTGCAGGGCACTTCTTGTCTACGATGTGTGCGATGTATTCATCACGGAAGAAACGCAGGGTTGCAACAACGGGGTTGGGAGCAGTCTGGCCAAGGCCGCACAGAGATGCGGACTTGATGTACTGGCACAGCTCTTCCATTCTGTCAAGGTCTTCAAGCTCACCGTTACCGGAAATGATCTTGTCCAGAATCTCAAGCAGTCTGCGAGTACCTACGCGGCAGGGGGTGCACTTACCGCAGGACTCATCAACCGTGAACTCAAGGAAGAACTTCGCGATGTCAACCATGCAGTTGTCCTCGTCCATTACGATCAGACCGCCCGAACCCATCATACAACCGATTGCAGTCAGGTTGTCATAGTCGATGGGGGTGTCGATCAGGGATGCGGGGATACAACCACCGGAAGGACCACCGGTCTGAGCAGCCTTGAACTTCTTGCCGTTCGGGATGCCGCCACCGATCTCCTCGATAACCTCGCGCAGGGTGGTACCCATGGGAACCTCAACAAGACCGGTGTTGGTGATCTTGCCGCCCAGTGCGAATACCTTGGTGCCCTTGGACTTCTCGGTACCCATGGAAGCAAACCAATCAGCACCGTTGAGAATGATCTGAGGAATGTTTGCGTAGGTTTCTACGTTGTTAAGTACGGTAGGCTGGTTGAACAGACCCTTAACAGCCGGGAAAGGAGGACGGGGTCTGGGCTCACCGCGGTTACCCTCAATAGAGGTCATGAGTGCGGTTTCCTCGCCGCAA
>JAZOLE010000165.1:0-10083 GCA_045652835.1 Eubacteriales bacterium
CTTCATCCGTTTATCTCGCTTGCCTCAATGTATATTGGCTTTGCGGCGTTCGGATTTTTCGGTATGCTGATCGCACCTGTCGCCGTTAGCTGTGTGTCGAAAATAACAAAAAATAATCAAGAAAATAACGTCAAAATTAGTGATGAAAAATTATAGTATATTTTTTGTACACTTTGCACAATAAGAATTGTTGCTTTAAAAATATCACCGAATAATACAAAACACCGCCTTTTGTCAAAGACGGTGTTTTTGTGTCGAATATTGTAAATATAAGCTGCACTTGCCCGCTATCTTCCGGGGCGCAACGCCATGCTTGTAAACAAAACCTATGTAGAATTTTAATCTGCTATTCTTTTTTTCATTTCTTCAAGATCATACGAAAGGAAATAAGGCTCAAGTTTATGATAAAATTGTCGCATTTTATCTTTTGTTGCAAACACGATATCACATCCTCTATCATCATAGATACTCAAAATACATTCATTTTCAAATGATACGAAATGTACTTTTCTTGAACTCCACGAAAAATTTTCTGTTGCTCTTTTTTTATAGGGGTATTTACTATCTGTATAGCAAATGATTCTGTTTTTTTGAAGATTGCATTCTTTTTCATCTTCATCGAGGGGAATATTGAATACGACGGTGTATTCGTATTTATCAATGTGCTTGGCAAGAAATTTCAAGTTCTCTTTGAAAAAATCGACTGTTCTATTTACCTTGATTCCGTCCCATGAAGAAAAATCCTGAATGTAATAATCAAAAAATATGGCATCGGCAGAGGTTGCAAAATGAATATCAAATATTTCATAAGCGCGTTTTTTTGCATTTTTCAAGTATTCACGCTTTGTATCGCCGATTCCCAATTCACATCTGAGAGCGAAAGGATGGTTATAAAACCAAGGCTCTTTATACAAGAATGAAACATCAGTAATTAATTTTTCAATTTGGCTGTTCGATTTGTTTTCCGTACCCATAAATTCACCGCCTTTCCTTTTCTTTTATTATACCACAATTCTGCAAGTTTTTCAAGTGAAATAGTGTGGTAGTTCAAATCTGTCCACAGTTTTGGCTCTGTAGGGAATCTATATCAAAAAATGCATTTCGCCCGTTCGAATCTGTCTACAGACCCGAAAAGATGCGCAAAGCGCGGAAATGCATCTACAAAATTCCGAAAAACTTCAGAGTCAAAATTTTAGTGAAATATTCGGCCTTGCCGAATGTGAAATAATTTCCTTGCGGTAATTGTGAAATATTGCTCCCGTTGGTCGCAATGTGAAATGAAATAAATCCCCTCACCCGCCGCAGCGCATTCCACACGCGAAGCGTATTTCTCGCACGAAGTGCATTTCACAAATCCCGACAGGGATTTATTTCACTGAAAAAAGCACTTGCCTAAGCAAGTGCTTTTTTCTGGCTGGGGTGGCCAGATTTGAACTGACGAATGCTAGAGTCAAAGTCTAGTGCCTTACCGCTTGGCGACACCCCAATAACTCGTATATTATATCACGCCTTTGTCGGTTCGTCAAGTCTTTTTTGCAAAAAAAGCATTTTTATATCGCAAAGTTCGGCATTTGCCGCGCAAGGGCAAGGCATACGATGCGCAGGGGAAACGTATCTGTCAATCTCTGTCGCCTTATGACATATACTGTCGATAGGACGGGCAGCCCTGTGGGGCTCCGTCCAAGATTAAAAGGAGAATAGACATGGCAACCTTTACCAATAGAGCAACGCTTTTCTATAACGGCAGGACCGTAGATTCCAACACGGTCACAGGCACGTTTTTGCAAACGCTGACCATCACCAAGACGCCGCTTTTTGACACCTACACGGCAGGGGATACCGTCACCTACGCCGTTTCCTTGATTAACGCGGGGGCTGCGCCGCTGACCGGATTGACCCTGACCGATGATCTTGGCGCTTTTGAGTTTGGCGGCATGACACTGTATCCGCTCTCTCTTGTGCCCGGAGCCATCCTTTACTACGTGGATGGCGTGCTGCAGCCCGAGCTGATCCCCGTGCAGACCCGTCCGCTGGTGCTGCAGGGAATCACCGTGCCTGCGGGAGGCAGTACGGTTATTTTGTATCAGACCGAGATCACCGACGTAGCACCGCTTGGCGTCAACGCGCGTATTATCAACACTGCCACGGTCAATGGCGGCTGCTTGATTGAGCCTTTGCGCGACAGCGCGACCGTGACCACGGCAGACGCGCCCTTGCTGACCATTACCAAGGCGCTCTCGCCCGTGGCTGTGCCCGAGAACGGCACGCTGACCTACACCTTTGTGATCCAGAACTTCGGCAACACGGCAGCCGTTGCGACCGATGACGTGGTGGTGACCGATACCTTTGATCCTGTTCTGGATATCCTTTCGGTCACGTTGGACGGTGCGGTGCTCAGTGAGGGCACGGGCTACACCTACAACGCAGCAACCGGTGCGTTCTCCAGCGCACCGAGCGTGATCACGGTGCCTGCCGCCACCTTTGCGCGCAATCCCGACGGCACGGTTGCAGTCACCCCCGGTGAGGTGGTGCTGACCGTCGTGGGCACGATCTAACCCCTTGGGGCATCCGATACGTTGGGTGCCCCGATTTTTATGTTTCTTTTATATGCATTGAAATATTCACGATTTTATGATATAATTTATATAAGTGCATTTATATGCAGAAATTGATGGAGGTAATTATGAATTCCAACTATCAAAAGTCAATAGATTTTCTTCTAAAAAACGCCAATCCCTCCATCCGTCTCCGTGTAAAGAAAGAGGTTCTCGGATGCATAACAACAGAGGAAGAAGCGAAGCTAATCACTCAGATCAAAGAAGAACCGATATACAAGCTCATCGCAAGTTGCCAAAAGGAAAACGGTTGGCTCGGCAACGGCTTTCACGGACCGAACAAAGATGCAGGACCTTACGAAAACCAAGAGGTCGGCACAAAATGGCTTGCAGAAAAGGCTGTGGGCAAGAACGATCCCGTGCTCAAAAGAGCTATGGATGCCTTTGTAACAAACGAGTTGACAGATCTTTGTTATCGTACAAAGGGTAAATATTTCGACGAATTCCGCTATGCAGCCAACGGTCAGAATCTGATTCGTTGCGCGTGTATCGCCCGTGCCGGATATGACGATATCATAGATATCAGACCGCAGATACAGTTGGCGCTTGACTCCTTTAAGCGTGTGCTTGAAGTGGATTCTATCTTGGATATTACGCGCATCAGAAAGGTCAGCGGCAAGGAAAAGCGTGTTTTCAACGATTACGAAAAATGGCCTTGCTACTATCATCTCGATATCCTCGCTCACACAACGTCTTGGAAAACCAAGGATAATATCAAGATGCTTGCAGAAGCCGTCAAAAAGCTGATGCGCATCGACCGCCCCGAATGTCAAGTCGGCGGCGACAGTTGGGTAGGCTACGTTCTTGGAACGGTAGGTTGTCTCAAAGAGGGATACACTCTCGGCTATGACAAGGACGGTATTCACTATACCTACCTTGACCGTGTAGAATGGCTCTGCCGTTGCGGTCTTGCACCTTATGTTCCCGAACTGCAAGCGGAGGTGGAGATTCTCACCAATGCTATTGACGAAAATGGCATTTGCAGAGCAATCGTTGACGAGAACCAACTGAAAGGCATTAGCACCTACGGTGGTCAACAACTTGAAGTGGATTGGAAAAACGATACAAGAAAGCTGTGCGATATCACGTTCCGAACACTACTGATACTGCACTATGCCAACGGAGGTAACTATGAGCTTTGACTATGAAAAAACAATTTGCTATTGCGGTCACGATTGTGCTCGTTGTCTCACGTATCTTGCAACTATCAGAAACGATGAAGAATTACGCAAACAATCACAGCGCTTTTATAAAACCGAGTTTGGGATAGATATTCCACTTAAAGATATTCATTGTCTCGGGGGTCGATCGGAAGATATATTCTATTTGTGCAAGGAGTGTCCGTTTATAAAATGTTGTAAGGAAAACAATGTTGAAATATGTATCAATTGTTTGAAATATCCTTGCAAACAAATCCACGACTATCAAAAAAGGCACGTTAACAAATGCAATCAGATCAATTGACCGCAGAGGAATAATGTTATGAGAAATCTAACCAAACCACAACTAATGAAAATGGACAAATGGATGCAAGATAACGCTCGTCCATACGATCTCGCAAAGTGGAATTATCTCTTTAACGGCGGTAGCAAGAACGCCATCGTTGAAGAAATGTTGAAATATCAGAACGCTGACGGCGGTATGGGTAGCGGGTTTGAAGCCGATGTACTATGTCCGTTGTCTGCAGCTATACCAACGGCAGAAGCAATATTTCAAGCCTACGAATACGGACTTGACTTTAATTCCGAATGGATGAAACGTATTCTCTCCTATTTTGAAAACACTATTCAGGACATCCCGAAATATTGGGAAGATTGCCCGAAGGAAGCAATGTACTATCCTCACGCGCCGTGGTGGAACTACGTACCTTGCACCGCATTCAATCCCAACCCGTGTGCTGTTGTTGCATCTGCATTCATCCGATACGGAACGGATAACCAAAAAGAACTTGGTTACAAGGTTACCCAAGATTGCTTGAAGCTGCTTCTTTCAAACGACTTCTGCGGAGATCACGATACACTAAACATTCAAGCACTGGTTGAACAACTTATTGCAATTAACTCACCGCTTGTTACCGATGATGTTGTTGCAGCTATGCGAAGAAGGATTCTTGAAAACACCTGTTTTGATGTAAGCAAATACAACAGCTATTACTTTACGCCTCTTGATTACGTATCTTCTCCCCATTCTGTTTGGTATGATGCGGTCGGTCACGGCATTGAACAAACAATAGACTTTTGGCTTGATAACATTAACGATCAAGGTGTTTGGACGCCCAACTTTTCTTGGGGTGTTGATAGCGATATATCAAGACAAGTAACAAAGAATTGGACTGGATACATTACGGTTAAGAGAGCGAATATTTTGCTTAACCTTGACAGGATAGGAAAACAATGAAATGGAGCCTAACATATGGCATATAACTATCAAAAACAAATAGATTTTCTCCTTGAATACGCTTGCCCGAGTATAAAGTATTTGGTACATCGAGATATGCTTAACGTCCCTGTGGACGAGCCTTTTATGGTGGCACTTCAGAACGAGATTTTGGCGCAATCAAATACGCAAAAACATTTGTCCGCGCAATACCCTGACGGATGGTTCGGTCACGAGCTTCACGGCGTTGACGGTATGGATTGCCACATTGGTGGACTTTTGAACTTGGGTATTGAAACAAGTCATCCGGCGATTCAAAAGGCGGTCACAGCTTTGCTGACGCCGGAGATCGCGTCGACACACAAGAATTGGTTTCGCGGTGGTGCGGCGTTAGACGCAGAAGGACGCGGCGGCGACCGCGCAATCGTTGCCAATATCCTCGCTATGACCAAAGTTCCCGAGGATATACCCGTGTTTGCAGAGCAATTATCGCTCGCCTTTGAACATCTGTCGGCTGTTTTGCAGTATGATTCGATTGATGATTTCTCCATTAGAGGAAAGAACGAGCGTTACTACAAGCCTTGCGCAAAATTCCCCGGTGCAAACCATATCGGCATCCTTGCCGCTACGCAGGGATGGCGAACCGCTGACAACATGAAGACCGCAAAGGATGCGGTCAAACGTGCCTACGAAATCATGAAAGACGTTGACGAATATATCACATTCAAAAAGCCTTCCGAGTTCGGCGGTGGATTTGTAGGCCCGTTCAACTATAATTGGCAAGCGTTGAATCCTATGACTGAAGAACAGATTGTTGGTATCATGAATAGCTCCTACAATTTTCAGTTCGCATTCTGGCTCGGCTCTGTCACCGGAGTTCCCGAATGGGTAAAACAACATAACGGTACATATGAGACTCTTGCCTATATGCTTGAACGGAATGTTATATTCAATCAGATTCCCGAAAGCGCCCTAAATGCATTCAAAAAGGTGTCGGGTAAGGAGCCCAACTATCGTAAGAAGCATGCTGTGGAATGTGATGTTACATATGCGATGTTGAAAGCGGTTTGGGGTAAAGTATAATCGTTAATTACGTTGCAATTATTAATGCAATACGCTACAAGGAGAAATTTATACCTTATACCGACTTAGCAGGATATTCCGGTTTGGCTTATTGAAGATTATTACTGAATATTGCTACAAAAAAATCCAGCAGAAACGGATGCGCAAAAGAGCCTCCCCGCGGGGAGGCTTTTTTAGTTGCCCTGCCTAATAAACTTCTGTGCAAACGTGTAAAAAGTATCACTTGTTGATGCGTGCTTTTTCTTGACTTTCGTGTTGCTTTGGAGTATAATAATTTTAATCATGTACAGGAGGCGCGTTATGCAACTGCCAAGCAGCATTTTTTCGGGATATCACGGGTCTTGTCATTGTCAGGGCATTTCCGTGGATACAGAAAAGGGATACGTCTACTATTCCTTTACCACCAAGCTGATCAAGACCGATCTTTCGGGCAAACTGATCGGCAGCGTGGACGGCTTGATCGGGCACCTTGGCTGTATTGATTTTTGCGAGGCTGACGGCAGGGTATACGGCTCCTTGGAGTACAAAAACGATGCCATAGGCAGAGGTATCTTGCGTGCTCTGGATGCTGCGGACAGGCAGATCGCCAACGCGTTTTACTGCGCGATCTTTGACGTGGATCGCATTGACCGCCCGGGTATGGACGCGGAACGCGACGGCGTGATGCGTGCGGTCTATCTGCCCGAGGTGGTGGCGGATTTTGAAGACAGCGTGACCTTGCACGGACAAGCCTTGCCGCACAGATACGCTTGCAGCGGTATTGACGGCACGGCGCGCGGCCCTATGTGGGGAGAGCGCGAGGGCAAGCAGTATCTGCAGATCTGCTATGGCGTGTACGGTGACGTGACGCGCGCGGACAACGATTATCAGGTCATTCTGGGCTTTGATACCGAGGGATGGTGGGAAACGCTGGCGCAGCCGCTTTGCCAGGATTGCATGCACCAAAGCGGTGCTTACAGCGCGACCAAGTGCTTTTTGCATACCGGTAACACCAACTGGGGTGTGCAGAACCTCGAATACGATGCGTACAGCGGAAACTGGCTGGTGGCGGTGTACCCCGGCAAAAAGCCGCAATTTGCAAATTACAGCATGTTTGTCATAGACGGCACCAAAGCACCTGCGCCCGGTGTGCACGATGCGTACGGTGAGCAGATTGCAACCTTGACGCTTGGCGGACAGAGCTATTTCCCCTACGGCTCGACAGGTATGTGCGCCTTGGGTGACGGACGCTATTATTTTTCCGAATCCGGCAAGCATGAGGAGCACGGGCAGTATACAAACGTGACGCTTTGGCGTGCTACGGGCGATCCCGCGCAGCCATTTGAAAGGGTTTTGGAATGAGCATTGAGATCTTATATAAAAAGGACGGCTATGCGCCGTTTTTAAAGGCTGTGGCTGGCAAGCGCGTGGCGATCTTGTATGACGTCAACACCGCGCCCTATGCAAAGGGCATTCGCGAGCAGCTTCAGGGTGTGGGGTGCATGATCACCAACGTGCCGTACTGCGATGCGCAGCTTTTGCCTACCGAGGATAAGTGCGCCAAGGCGCAAACGGCGGCAGATGCGGTGGATTACGTGCTTGCCGTTGGCAGCGGTACGCTTAATGACATGGCAAAATCGGTTGCCACGCGCGCGAGTCTTCCCTCGGGCGTGTTGCCCACGGCGGCAAGCATGGATGGCTATTGCTCGGCAGGGGCAGCGCTGATGCGCGACGGCTTCAAGGTGACCGACACGGTCAATCCCCCCGCGCACGTGCTGGTGGATGCCGACGTGATCAAGACCGCGCCGCGCATCATGACCGCTGCGGGCTTTGGCGATATTGTGGGCAAATATACCTGCCTTGCCGACTGGCAGCTTTCGGGCATTGTCAACGGTGAGCCAATCCACATGGAAGCGTTTTCTATGATGGAGCAGGCAAGAGAGGATTGTATGCAAGCCTACGAGGGGTTGGTGCATAATGAGAGCGAGGCGATCGAAAAGCTGACCGCAGCGCTGCTGAGGGCAGGGCTTTCCATGGCGCTTTGCGGCAATTCGCGTCCTGCAAGCGGCAGCGAGCACCATCAATCGCATTATTTGGAAATGGATTTTGCCCGTCGCGGTGAGGAAATCCCTGCGCACGGCATCAAGGTAGGGATAGGTACGCTGGTTTCGCTTTGGCTGTATGCGTATATCCGCGAGCAGCGCGTGCCTTGCAAAAATGCCGAGGCGGTGTATGCGCTGTGTGATACGCTGCCGCGCTACGAGCACGTGCGCGACCTGCTGGCAGGGCTTGGCTGTCCCGTGCGCTTTTCCGAGATCGGCGTGCGCGAGCAGACCATGCGCGATATGATACACAATGCGCATACCGTGCGTGACCGCTATACTGTATTGACCATGATGCACGAGCTGGGGCTTTTAGAAGAGGTCACGCCCGCGCTGATGGCGTTATTCTACTGATTTGAGGTACTTTATGAATAAATTCAGGAAAAAAATAGCACCCGTGTTCTTGCTTGCGCTGCTGGCAGCGTCGGGAGGATGCATGGATGCGTATTCGTATTTGTATTGCGAGGGCGTATTTGCCTATGCGCAAACCGGTAATATCTTGCTGTTTTGCATCAATATTGTCCGGGGAGAGTTTGCGCAATGCCTTGCATACCTTTGGCCGATTCTCGCGTTCATGGGCGGTACTGCAGTTGCCTTTTTGTTAGAGCGCATGCACAAGGGCTGGACGCCGTTTTTACATAAGTGGCGCACCTTGATGCTGGAGATTGCCATTCTTGCTGCGGTGGCGTTTGCGGCAGATTACAATCACCTGATCGCCACGGGCATGATCTCGTTTGTATGCGGCATGCAGCTGGAAAGCTTTTCGTCCTTTATGGGCGTGCGCGTGGCAACTACCATGTGTATTGGTAATTTGCGCAGCGCGGTGCATCACAGCATGGAGTGTGCCGTGGGGCAGGCGTACGGAAACCATAGACAGGCAATCCTGTTCTGGATCGCGCTGCTTTCGTTTGCGCTTGGCGCGGGCATGGGCAATTTCTTTGTTGCGTTGCTTGGCGCGTATGCGGTGTTTGCAAGCTGCGTTTTGCTGGCAATCTGTATTATATTTGCGTTCTTGGTTTACGACAATGACTGAAAAAAAGGAACCGAATCAAGCGGATTTGATTCGGTTCCTTTTTTTGATTGTTCCCATGAAAGTTTCTCCGTATGATGCCCCTTCCCCCGCGGACACTCACTTCACTGCGTTCCGTTCGTTGCGGGCCCCCTTCCCCTATGGGGACGGCTTTGCAGCGCGCATCCGTCTTGTACGATTGTCCGTTCGGGGTAACTCAAAAGAGCCGTCCCCATAGGGGAAGGGGACCCGCAGTGGAGCGAGAACGAAGTGAAGCGGAACGACCGCGGGGGAAGGGGCACCATTTGGTTAACTTTCACGTCTTATGCAGAAAAAGGAGCTGCTTCAAATTTTTGAAGCAGCTCCGATTTTATTACTTGATCAAGTGTCTCTTGATCTTTCTGGATGTGGTCTTTTCAAACTCGGTGGAGCGGAACTCGATGATGCGGATCTGCTTGTAAGCGACCAGCTTCTTGTTGAGATCCTTGATCTGGTTCGAGATTGTGGACTGAACCTGCTCAACGGAGGTGTTCTTGTCAAACTTGTCAAAGTTGGGATAGATCACAGCGGTCAGCTTAATGCCTTCCTCGCTCTGTCTGCCGATTACAACAACCTCTGCGATGGTATCAATGTTCTCCAGGTACTCCTCCATCTCCTCGGGGAATACGTTCTTACCGTTCTCCAGAACGATAACAGACTTCTTTCTGCCGGTGATATAGATATATCCATCGTTATCCATATAGCCGATGTCGCCTGTCTTGAACCAACCATCATCGGTAAACACATCAAGATTTGCTTCTACGTTATCGTAGTAACCAATCATTACATTTTGGCCCTTACCGATGATTTCGCCTATAACTCTTCCCTTTTCATCGGTGCTTTTTGTGATATCCCCCTCCTCGGTATGCACGGTTATTTC
>JAZOLE010000166.1:0-9935 GCA_045652835.1 Eubacteriales bacterium
GTCCATTCATTCCACCAGGTAATGGTCACCACCTTGGGATGCACGCGGAACGCCTCTCTCCATTGGTCGTAGAAGAACTTGCCGTTATTTCTGCCGTGCGCGGTGGGCATGGACATGTAGGTCTCCTGCGATGCCACGGCAACCGAGAGCTGCTCTGTCACGCCGTCCTGCTTATAGGCGGTCTTTTTGTTGTTGACATTGAGGAATCTCCAGCACTTCTCGCCGGTCAGACCCCACATGTGGCGCACGGTAAACAGATCGGAGCAGGGCAAGGTAGCAACGCACTGCGTGTAGATCATAAAGGGCTTGCCCTCCCAGTATACAAAGCAATCGGCATACGGGGAGTCGGTGTAAAAGCGGTCGTAGAGTGCCCTGATCATAGGGCCGTCGGATGCGCCGCACCAAGCCACGATGTAAGGCGTGCGATAGCCCTCGGCACGCAGCTCAAGAGACGCCTTGCAAAGCGTTTCCAGCGGGTCGAACATCCAGACCTTGCCCATGGCGGTGTTGGTGATATAGCCGTCGTTTGCGTTGGTGTAGTCCAGAATGATAAAGTCAACGTTTGCTTCACCCAGCAGGATCAGGTTGTTTTTGGCAGCCTGCAGGTCGGTGGAGCGGTAGTAGCCCTGCGCGGGCTTTGCCCAGTAGTGGAAGGCGTGCACGGAACCCCAGTCCTTTTTACCCTGGAGCACCTCGGTGATGTTGTTGAAATCGGTCACGGGCTCGGTGCCTGTGCCAAGGATACCGTCAAACCATACCGAGTAGCAAATGCTGACAAGGTCGATCTTGTCTGTCATATCCAGTCCGGGGGTCACGCCCTCGTCGGGAACAGCTTTAATGGTAGTTTCCACGCGATAGTCCTCCTTTTGGCAAGCATACATTTGCAAATTGTCGATCACGCTGCCGCCCATGTGCGTAAAGAATACGAAATAGTCGCCTGCGTAATGGCTCATGGTATTGGCGGTTTCTGCCACAAGCGCGCCTGCCGCGTCATAAACGCGCAGGGTTGTGTTGTCCATTTGGGTCTTGAGCAGCAGCTGGCGCTCGCCGCCGTTAAACGTGCCGTAAATATAAGTATCGTAATTTTCGGTGCATACGATATCCACGTGCTGCATCTCGGCAAATCCCCCGGGGATCTTGACCGAGGTAAAGCCTGCAGGCCAGCCGCCCGTGTCGCCGCCGATGACTGTGATCACGTCGTTTTCCGAGAACGAGAACCAAAGTCCGTCACCGGGAGCATCGGGGATCTTGCCCGAATAGTTGGATACGTAGCAGCCGATAAAGGTGGAGATCCATGTGTGCGTACCCGTGGACTCGGCATAGGGCGCAAAGCTCTTGATATCCAAGGAAAGCTGCACCTGATGGTTGTCCTTGACAGACGCGGGTGCCAAAGGCGACCACGTGGACCAACCGGTGCCGAACTTTTGACCGTCATGAGCGAAGTACAGCTGTCCGTTAATGATGGCTGCTTGATTTTGGTCGCGATATGCGATTTTGCCGCCAGCGGTCTTGTCGCCATCGTTGAAATTTACGTCCAGCAGCGTTTTGACGCCGGTTTGATCGGCAGTTGCAACCGTGCCAATCAGCGAGGGGTCAAAGCCGGCGATTGCGATCTTGGTTTCCTCTTTGACGTAGGACATACCGGGGTAGTAATCGATCTCGCCTTGCTCGGGGGGCGCAGAGCTTTCCTGCTTGGTGTCGGTTTCGGTGTCAGCTTCGGTGTCCTGCGTGCCTTCGGTTTGAAGGGGCGCGTCGGTTGACTGTGTGGAACCGTCATCAAGTCCGCCGTCAGGCTGCACAGTGCAGGCTGCAAGGGGAAGCAGCAGGCAAAGCGATAAAAGGATCAATAAGGCAGAGAGCTTGTAGCGTTTCATAGGTCTTGCTTCCTTTCCGTATTTTACTATTTTCATTATACTCGATGTACCGCTGCTTGTCAATTCGCAGAAAGTGAAAAAACGCAAGCACGGACTTGACAAAGGTGCACAAATGCCGTATAATAATAGCAGATAGTTTACAAAGAAACTAAAGGAGGCACTATGCATTTTTTTGAATGGTTGGGTAAAATGTACACCATGGATCAGTATTTGCAGGAATGCATTACCCCTGTATGCAAGGAGTACCATCTGACGGGTGCCGAGATGACCGTGTTGCTGTTTTTGTATAACAATCCCGAGCAGAATACCGCAACAGATATCATCAAATTCAGCCGTATGGGCAAAGCCAATATCTCCAAGTCGATCGAGCATCTGATCCGCAGGGATCTGCTCATCCGCACGCGTGACGCGCAGGATCGGCGCGTGGTGCATCTTTGCCTGACCGAGACAGCCCTTTGCATCCTGCCCGACCTGATAGGCGCTGCAGAGCAGTATCTGCGCGGCATTTTTGCGGATTTTTCGCCCGATGAAATGCGCGTTTTCTCCGAGTTTAACAACCGCATGGCTGCCAATGCCCAGAGCAGAATGCAAAAAAATCAAAAATAATATAATAATATAAACCCTGCCGTTGACAAGCGGCAGGGTTTTTGTTATAATGAAATCAACAAATCCAAACACAAAGGAGTTTGAATATGAAGCAACTGCACCTGATTTGTAATGCGCACCTTGATCCCGTTTGGCAATGGGATTGGAACGAGGGCGCTTCCGCTGCGCTGGCAACCTTTTATTCTGCTGCCGAGCTTGCGGATGAATACGATTACATTTTCTGCCATAACGAGGCGCTGTTGTACGAATGGATCGAGAGATACGATCCTGCGCTGTTTGCCCGTATCAAGGAGCTGGTAGAGGCAGGCAAGTGGCACATTATGGGCGGCTGGTACGTGCAGCCCGACTGTAATCTGCCCGGCGGTGAGGGCTTTGTGCGTCAGATCGAAACGGGACTTACCTACTTCAAGGAAAAGTTTGGCGTGCGTCCTACCACGGCGGTCAACTTTGACTCGTTCGGTCACACGCAGGGCTTGGTGCAGATTTTGAACAAGACCGGCTATGATAGCTATATCTTCTGCCGTCCGTTTACTTCCATGATGAGCCTGCCGCACATGTTCTTTGAGTGGAAGGGCTTTGACGGCAGCTCTGTCAAGGCTGCAAGATTTGAGGACGATACCATCTATTGCTCCGAGTTGGGCAATGCGGTGAACGACATCAAGAGAAAGATGCGTCCTTGGCAGGACCAGGACGTGGCGTTTGCTTTGTGGGGCATCGGTAACCACGGCGGCGGACCTTCGCGCAAGGATTTGCGCGAGATCGGCGAGATGATCAAAGAGGAGCTTGGCAACGGCGTGCAGATCATGCACTCCACCCCCGAGCAGTTCTTTGCCGCAGCAACGCCCAAGGCAATCTTGGACGGCGCGCTGCAGCCCTGCTTTGTCAAGTGCTATTCCTCTGTCAGCACGCTCAAGCGCAGATATGCGGAGCTTGAGGATAAACTGCTGATGACCGAAAAGATCTGCGCACGCGCAGCGCTGGAGACCGATTTTGAGTACGATAAAGCTGCTATGGACGAGGCGCAGCGCATTCTCGCTATGGTGCAGTTCCATGACGTGCTTGCGGGCACGAGCATTTTGGAGGGTAACGTATCCTCCCTGCGCAAGGCGGATTACGCTCTGGAAATTTTGGACGAGCAGTTCTCCCGTGCCTTCTTCAAGCTGTACGAGGGTTGGGAGCGCGGCGCGGGCGGTGAGTATCCCTGTGCGGTATTCAATCCCCATCCTTATGAGATCGACGGCGTATTTGATCTGGAAATGCTGCTTTTGAATGCGATCGGCTCTATGGGTCCTACCATGTATCACCTTGAGGTGCGCGATGAGAACGGCGTATGCGTTTCTCAGCTGATCAAGGAAGGCTCGACGATCAATATGGATAGAAGAAAGCGCGTGACCGTGCGTGCAAAGCTCGCGCCCATGTCGCTGACCCGCTTTGACGTTAAGGTCAGCGTGGTGGATCGCGTGCCCGTAGACAAAACTCCGCAGACCTCGTTTGAGCTTGGCGGCGGTGTGCATGCAGATTTCTGCGAAAAGTGCGGTGCGATGAACGGACTTTCGCTGGACGGCAAGCAGTATCTGGGCTGCGGTGCGTTTATGCCCGTATCCTATAGCGATAACGCAGACCCTTGGGGCTGGTGGCTTGATACCATCAGCAACGATCTTGCAAAGCTGGATTGCAAGACCTCCTTGCGCGTCATCGAGCGCGGCGACGTGCTGACAAGAGTGGAGAGCGAGTACACCACAGGCAAGTCGGACGTGCGCGTGGGATATACGCTGTATAACGATCTGCCTTACGTGGACGTTAAGGTCAACGTATCCTGGAGCGACGCAGGCAAGGGCCTCAAGCTTGAGATCCCGCTCAAGGAATTTGGCAAGTTTATCGGTCAGACCGCGTTTGGTACGCAGGAGTACGAGCCGGAACTGGAGCAGTGCTCGCAGCGTTTCTGCGCTGTTGAGTGCGGCGACAAGATGCTGGGCATCTTCAAGAGCGGTTCTTACGGCTGCTCGGTTGAGAACGGCAAGCTGTATCTGACGCTGCTCAACGGCTCGGTCTATTGCGCACATCCTGCCGGGGATATTCCCATTCTGCCCGATGAGAGATATTACGACTATACCGACCTTGGCGTACACGAGTTCTCGTTCCGCGTAGCGATCTGCGAGAGAGGCGAGCTGGAGCGCATGGCAACCGAGTTCAGCCAGAAGTTCTATACCCTCAACGTATATCCGCACGGCAACGGCACGTATCTGGGATCCTCTCCCGTGGTGCTGTCCGATAACGATATTGCGCTCTCCTGCTTCCGTAAGATGGAGGACGAAACCTACATGATCCGCCTGTTCAACAACCTGGACGCGGCGCGCAAGTGCGATTGCACGGTCATGGGTACCACGCTCTCGCTGGAGTTCGGCAAGTACGAGGTCAAGACGCTGCTTTACAAGAACGGCAGCTTGATCGAGCACGATTCCATGCTGGCAATTTGAATATCATAAAAAAAGGCTGCCCTCGGCAGCCTTTTTTATTGGGTGGTCGTAGGGGCGATCAATGATCGCCCGCTAATCGCCCGCTATGAAAACGGTTTGTTATTTCAACCTTGGCTTCCAATACGCGCTCTTGTAATACCGCTTGGTCAGCACAGACAGGCTGCGCGCGGTTTCCTTGATGCGAAAACGCTTGGAGTGCTTTGCAGAATACTCTGACGGCATATCCGAGAGCGTCAGGGGCGCGTAAAAATGCCCCTCGTACACCTTGTATCTAGTAAGATTGCGCGCAAGTCCGCGGATCGAATAAAAGCGGTCGGGGGAAATGCCCGCGTCCGTCATGGAAACAAGCTCGGTAGCAAAATCCACGCAGGTGTGGCATCGTTCCAGAGCTACGCGGCGGCGGAACAGAAAGGTCAAGGCACCGATGTAATTATATACGTAATCCTGCGCCTCTTTTTCGTAAGCTTGCAGGTGCGCGCGGATGGTCGCATGCTGCTCATCGGTCACGGGAATGGCGCAGATCTGCACCGAAGCGGCAATATTGCGCCGCTGATAACGCTCGGGCGTTTCCACCACAAAGCCGCCGCAAAAGGGCGTATCCTCATAGCGGCGCGCAAAGGAATAAAGCTTTTGCATATTGCCGTCCAGCGAGATTGACACATGGTTATAGCGGTGGTGTGTAAAGGCGCGAATGAATTTGGCGATCATATATTGCGTGGACGAAAAGACCACGTAAACATACTTGGGGGAGTCGGTCATAAAGATCTCCTTTTGATACTGTCAGATACTGTAAAACATGATGATGCCGATCAGATTGGTGGCTAAATTGGATGCCATGTGCACAAGGTACGAGGGCAACAGGCTTTCGGTTTTGTGGTTGAGAAAGGCGAAGATACCGCCGCCCAGCGCCATGCCAAACAGGGCAAGCGCGAAAATGATGGGCGAGAGCCAGCCATCCATAAAGGCAACGTGATAGGCGGAGAACAAGAGGGCACTTGCCACGTAGGCAAAGGGCGTCCCCAGCGGACGCAGAGAAAAAAAGCAAAAGCCGCGGAAGAAGAACTCCTCCAAAAGGGAGTTGATCAGGGCGATGTACAGCGCGACAAAAATGAAATTCTCACGCGTCACGCCTGCGTCGGCGGTTAGTGAATTTGTGACCGAGGAAAAGTCGATAAAATTACGCAGGGCAAAAAAGGCGATCATGATCACGGCAAAAATGCCGAGTGCCAAGGGGAGAATCAGCGCAAGATGCCGCTTTTGCAGCGAAAACAGCTTTTTCGGCTCAAAGGATTTGGTGAAAATCAGATAAACAACGGGGATTGCGCCGAACAATAAGAGCTTGATCGCGCTTTTGACGGCATACGGCGGTGAGAGTACGGCATCCACAAGGCCCATGCAAACGCAAAGCCCAAGCGAGAGAAGCAGCACGATCACCGCGTTTTTCTTTGTGTTTTCCATAGTATCCCTCCTTTGCCGATGTCTTATTATAGCACATTCTCCCTTTCGCGTCAAGTTTTTTTGGTTGACTGATATATTTGACAAAGCGTTGCCAATGAAAAGAACCGAAATTCCGGGACTATGGAATCATGAAATCTGCCTTGGGCAGATGAAATCCACATATGTGGATGAAATCGCTTCGCGATGAAATCCGCCCCGACGGGGCGGATGAAAAAGAACCGAGACCGCGGTCTCGGTTCTTTTTACGTTTATGCGGTGACAATGCTGTCGGCTTTTTGCAAGCCAAGCTTTTTGACAGCGTCCTCGCGCATTTTGTATTTGAGGATCTTGCCTGCCACGTTCATGGGGAAGGCGTCCACAAAATCAATATATTTGGGCACCTTGTGGCGCGCCATGTGATCAAGGATATAGCCCTTCATTTCCTTTTCGGTCATGGTTTCACCCTCCTTGAGAATGATGCAAGCCATAATTTCCTCGCCATACTGCTCGTCGGGCACGCCGATGACCTGTACGTCCTTGACCTTGGGATGGGTATAGATAAATTCCTCGATCTCCTTGGGATAAATGTTCTCGCCGCCGCGGATGATCATGTCTTTGAGTCTGCCCGTGATGCGGAAGTTGCCGTCCTCGGTCTTGGCAGCAAGGTCACCCGTGTGCAGCCAGCCATCCTTATCAATGGCGGCAGCGGTTGCGCGGGGCATCTTGTAATATCCCTTCATAATGTTATAGCCGCGTGCAACAAACTCACCGTTCTCGCCTACAGGCACCTCTTCACCCGTTTCGGGGTCAACCACCTTACACTCGATCTCGGGCAATGCTCTGCCTACCGTGCCAACGCGCACCTCAAGCGGGTCATCGGTCGAGGACATGGTGCAGCCGGGCGACGCCTCGGTCTGACCGTACACGATGGTGATCTCGCTCATATGCATCTTCTCCACCACGTCACGCATGACAGAGATGGGGCAGGGGCTGCCCGCCATAATGCCGGTACGCACGTGAGAGAAGTCGGTCTTGGCAAAATCGGGGTGCTCGAGGAGTGCAATAAACATGGTGGGAACACCGTGGAAGGCGGTAATGCGCTCCTGATGGATGCAAGCCAGGGCAGGACGCGGAGAGAAATAGGGCAGGGGATAAATTGAAACGCCGTGTGTCATGGATGCGGTCATGGCAAGCACCATGCCAAAGCAATGGAACATGGGCACCTGAATCATCATGCGGTCAGCAGTAGAGAGATCCATGCGGTCACCGATGCATTTGCCGTTATTGACGATGTTGTAATGCGTCAGCATAACGCCCTTGGGGAATCCCGTGGTGCCCGAGGTGTACTGCATGTTGCAAACGTCATGCGGAGAAACGCCTGCTGCCACGCGTACAAGCTCCTCGCGCGGTGTTGCACCCGAGTAGGTCATTGCCTGCTCCCAGGTCAGTGCGCCCTGCTCCTCAAAGCCGCAGGTGATCACGCGACGCAAGAAGGGCAGACGCTTGCAATGCAAGGGCTCTCCTGCGGGGGTCTCTGCCATTTCGGGGCAAAGCTCACGAATGATCGCGCGATAGTTGGAGTCACGGTAGCCGTCCACCATGATCAGGGTGTGCGTATCCGATTGACGCAGCAGGTATTCCGCCTCGTGGATCTTGTAAGCCGTGTTCATGGAAACCAGAACCGCACCGATCTTGGTCACCGCCCAGAAGGCGATGTACCACTCGGGCACGTTGGTTGCCCAAACAGCCACGTGGCTGCCCGGACGCACGCCAAGCGTCAGCAGGGCACGCGCGCACTTGTCCACGTCGCGACGGAACTGCGCGTAGGTTCTTGTGTAGTTGAGCGTGGTGTATTTGAAGGCATACTGGTCGGGGAACAGCTCGACCATGCGGTCAAGCACCTGCGAGAAGGTCATGTCGATCAAAGTGTCCTTTTTCCAGACGTACTTGCCGGTGTGCGCGTTGTTGTCGTACAGGTGATCCTGTGCGCGCGCGGTATTGGCGAAGCGCTCCATGTAGGTTGCAAATTGGGTGAGAATGATCTCGGGATCGCAAATGTCCTCGATCCACGCGGGATCCCACTCCAGCGAGATGAAGCCGTCGTAGTTGACCGATGCCAGCGCACCGATCAGCTCGGTCATGGGCAGGTCTCCCTCTCCCATAAAGCAGTATTCGTCGTTCTTGGAGTCGCGCACGTGAACGTGCTTGACGTAGGCACCGAGGTTGGTGATGGTAGTCTCGGGAGACTCCTTTGCCTCGATACAGGTATTGTACATATCCCAGAGTGCGCCCAGGCTGTCGCTTGCAAAGCGGTTGAGGATCTCGCGCAGACTGTCGGTATGCGCGAAGCAGCCGGCGGTCTCAAGCAGTAGGGTTACGCCGTGCTGCTGCGCAAAGGGCAGCAGGGGAGCGATGTTGTTGCAAACGGTATCAAAGCAATCCTTGCCATCGGTACGCGTGTGTACGCGCACGAAGGGGACGCGGAAGGCGGATGCCAGCGCAATATAGGAGCGCAGCGTTTGCACGCAGGCGTCACCGTCGGGATCGGAAAGATCTGCGGAGGTATCAAAGCAGGCAACCGAGACGTGGTTGTCGATCAGCGTGTGCAGCGTGCTTCTTGTACTTGCCGTGTCAAAGGGCTGACCGGGCGTGCCGAGGGTGTCTGCAACGTCGTAAAGCTCCAAGCCCTGCATGCCCGTGGCATCGCACAGAGAAAGCAGGTCGGCAAAGGAGCAGGACGACCATTTTCTATTGGAAAAGCACAGCTTCACGCGCGTCCCTCCTCGTAAACGATCTTGTTGAGTGCGTCAAGGTTGGCGCGAATGGATGCACCGATAATGTCGGTGGAAATACCTTGACCTGCGTGCAGCGTGCCCTGAGAGCGCAGCTTGACAAGCGCAGAGCCTACGGCTTCGCGCCCCTCGGTTACAGCGTGGATTTGGAAATCGTCCAGCTCGTAGTGGTGTCCCACGATCTGCTCAAGCGCCTTGAATGCGGCATCGATAGGACCGTCGCCCAGCGATATGGCTTGCAGCGTTTTACCGCTCTTTTCCACCGTGACGTGCGCAGAGGAGGAGAAGGTATTGCCGCTGTTGATGACGTAGGTGATCAGCTTATAGGTAGAGGGCACCTGCATGGCAACTGCTGCCACGATGGTATCCAGCTCGCGCGTGCCGATAGGTTTGCTTGCGGCGATACGTCGGCATTCCTCGTAAACGCGATTGGCGTCCTCGGAGGAAAGCGTATAGCCCAGCTTTGCAACCTCGGCAAGCACGGCATGCTTGTCGGCTCCTGCGTCAAGCGTGATGCCCTCATTCTCATTTTGCAGCACGGCATTGACCTTTTTTCCTGCCTTTTTATCAAACAGAGATGCGGTAGCGGCGGCGCAGGTCTTTGCCTCGGTGTAGAGCACGCAGGTGTCCACACCCAGCTTTTCGGATCTCTGTGCCAGAATTGCCAGCGTAGCGGCGGTGTTGGGCGCCTCATTGCCTGCGCAGCAAAGATCAAGCTGTCCGACGCCGGCGGACAGGGATTCCAGCGC
>JAZOLE010000167.1:0-21083 GCA_045652835.1 Eubacteriales bacterium
TGGTTGCCACTCAGGCGCACGTACTTGCCCTCGGGCAAATCTCCCAGTTCAAGCTCGCCAATGGCAACGCGCACAAGCTGCTTGACGCGCAAGGATTGCAGCTCGCAAATACGGCGGATCTGTCTGTTGCGCCCTTCATAAAGCGTCATTTCCAGCAGCGTCTCGTGCTCACCCTCGGCAAGCTTGCGTACGCGAATGGGTTGCGTCAGGTAGCCGTCCAGCTCGGTGGGCGCACCCAGACCCGTCATTTGCGCGGTGGTGGGATGACCCGCTACCAGCACGTGATAGATCTTGGGGATATCGTGGCGCGGATGCGTCAGGCGATTGGCAAGCTCCCCGTCATTGGTCATGAGCAAAAGTCCGGAGGAGTCCATGTCAAGTCTGCCCACGGGGTAAACGCGCGTGCCTGCGCTGCGCGTCAGCTCAGCAACGGTCGGGCGGCCCTTTTCATCGGACATGGTGGTCACAAAGCCGCGCGGCTTGTGCAGCATCAGGTAAACCTTTCCCGCCTTTTTGGGGAGCGTGATGCGCTTGCCAGCGTATTCCACCACGTCGGTGCCGGGAATGATCTTCTGTCCAAGCTCGGCAACCACGCCGTTGACCTTGACGCGGCCCTTTTTAATTTCTTCCTCTGCCGCGCGACGCGAGAGCACGCCGCAATCGGTAAAGTATTTTGCAAGTCTTATCGGTTCGTTCATAAAAGTTCCTTTATTGTGTGAAGTAGCGTGCGCAGCCAAGAGAGCGGCGTGCGCTGTTTTTCTTTGATTGGTACGCTGTAGGTCGCCAAAAGCGGTACGCGCGCGATCACCTCGCCCTCCAGCATCCAGACAGCCTCACCCATCTGCTCGCACGCAGATACGGGCGCGTATGCAAAATGCGGCGCGCTGATGACACACGTGATCCGACCGCGATCGCGCGGCAAAGTAACCGAAACGTCAGCTTCGGATTGCAGGTGCACCTCGCCTTGCATGCCTCCCACAACGGGGACAGCACCCATAAACGTGCCTTGCTTTGCAAGCGTGATGCGCTCAAAGGCGGCAAAGCCGCTTTCATGCAGCGCAGTATGCGTGCGCCAGTCATCGGGGCAATCCAGCGTCACGCAAACAAGGCGTACACCCTCGCGCTCGGCAGCGCTGACAAGGCAGCGTCCGCTCTTTTTGGTAAAGCCTGTTTTGACGCCGATGCAGCCGTCCAGAGAGGAGAGCAGCTTGTTATGATTGCGCAGCACACGCGCCCCCTCTTGCTCGCGCAGGGGGATGACCTTTTTCTGAGTAGATACGATACGCAAAAAATCCGCGTTTTCAAGCGCGTGCGCCGTGATGACGGCAAGGTCGTAGGCACTTGTATAGTGCCCCTTGGCGTCAAGCCCGTGGGGATTGGCAAACTGTGTATTCTGCAGCCCCAGCGCGGCAGCCTTTTGGTTCATCAGCGCGGCAAAGCCTTCAATGCTGCCTGCCGTGTGATAGGCAAGCGCAGCGGCTGCATCGTTGGCAGAGGATAGCATGAGCGCGTACAGCAGCTGCTCTACGGTCAGCCTCTCACCCTCGTACAGATACACAGACGAACCCTCAACACCCACGGCACGCGCGTCCACGCACACCGTTTGCGTAAGGTCGCAATGCTCAATGACCACAAGCGCGGTCATGATCTTGGTGGTGGACGCCATGGGCATGCGGGTATGGGCATGCTGCTCGTACAGCACGCGTCCGCTCTCGGCATCGATCAATATTGCCGCTTTTGCACTCGTGGGTGCAGGAACGGTCACGTCGGATTCGAGCGCAAACGTGGGTATCAGACAGCCAAGCGTGCAAAGCGCAAAGCAGAGCAGCGCGCAAAGTGCGCAAGTGATCGGATTTTTTTGCATAGTACCCCCATAGTTATCTCATAATGCTACAGCATATGAGACAGAAAAGGGGAGTATGTATTATTCGCCCTTGTTTTCGGACTCGATTGCGGGCTGGAGCTCGCCGTCCTGCTTCATCTCTGCGAACTTGTCAAAGATCATCTTAAGGCGGTAGACGATATCGGGAGTGCGCTCCAGCAGATCAGCTACCTGCTCAATGGTGTCCTTGGGTGCCTTTTGACCGACGTTGATCATTTCAACGCGACCCTCGTGGCTGATGACAAGGAAGCCTACGGGCTGGACGGAAAGTCCCGTGCCGCCGCCACCGCCGAAGTTTTTGGCAGAGGATTCCTTCTTGCCGTCAAAATCCAAGCCGCCCGAGGCAAAGCCCATAGAGATCTTGGAGACGGGGATGATGGTCACGCCGTTGGAGGTCTCCATGGGCGTGCCGATGACTGTGTTGGCGTCAATGATAGAGCGGATGTTTTCAAGGGATTCCTTGATGATTTCTTGGATCTTGTTATTCTCAGACATACGAAAAGTTCCTTTCATATATGTAATTTCATTGATTTTCGGTTTTGGGGGATGCCGGCTTGGTCATCAGGTTTGCTTTATGCCGCAGCACCACGGGGATCAGGGGAATGATCGTTTGCAGCGTACGGAATACACTGAAGGATACGATCAGGGAGAAATCTGTGCGTGTTTTCTCGCCCGTGTAATCGGGGCGGATGTCCACGTCAGTCTTGCGTACACGCAGCACGGCGTGTGCGTCGATGATAGCCAAAAGATCGGTCACGGCAGCCCATACAGCACCGCAGATCAGCGCGGTTTGTGCGGCGTCCTTGCCCACAACGTCCACGTGCAGCCTGCAAACGTGCACGCGCAGACCCTTGCGCGTGCCCTCAAAGAAGGCATCGATCAACTCTGAGACCATGCGAAGCAGCACCTCAACGTCGAGCTTGGATTGCGGCTTGGCTGCCTTTGGCTTTGCGCCCGCGTGGGGCGGAGTCTTCTTTTTTTGTGATTTGCTTTGCGCGTATTTTTGCATCAGCGCACGGTACAGCGCGTGCTGTCGCACCATTTCAAGGTAGTCCTCGGTATGGCGGGCGTACTTTTTGGCGGCGCGCTCGGCTTTTTCTTTGGTATAGGTGCGCAATCTGCGCAGCTTTTTTGGGGGGCGGGGAATGGTGACTACCTTGATGCCGCCCACGTATAGCTTGAAGAACAGCGTGTCACGGTAGCCGATCTTGAGTTTGACGCGCAGGGCAAGCACTGCAAACACCAACGTAGCAGCGAGAACGATCAGCGTCGCGATCACAATCAGCGCAATCTTGAGTCCGAGTGGCATGGCAGCCTCCTTTCCGTGAAATTTGTGTCGAGCGGTCAGATCTCCGCGCGTGCGTCGTCTTCGCTGACCTCGGCGTATTCACCCTCGGGTAGCGCTTCCTCGGCTTGCTCGTCCAGCTGCATCTCCACCTGCTCGGCTTGCGCTGCCGCAATGCTCAGCGCCTCTGTCTCGGGCAGCTCGGAGAGCGAGTTCAAACCGAATACGCGCAGGAATTTATTGGTGGTCACGTACAGCATGGGGCGACCGGGCGCATCCATTCTGCCGCAAGCCTCAATCAGGTTTTTGTCCAGGAGAGAGCCGACGGCATAGGAGCTGTCCACGCCGCGTACCGCGTCCACGTAAGCACGGGTTACGGGCTGGTTATAGGCAACAATGGCAAGCACCTCCAAGGAGGATGCGGACAAGTTGCCACCGCGCTTGATGCCAAGCGCCTCGCGGATATAGGGCAAGTATTGCTCCTTGGTGGTCAGCTGGCAGGTTTCGGGCAGGCAAAGCATCATAATGCCTCTGCCGGCTTTGTCGTATTCCTTTGCCATGTGCTCGCAAAACAGGCGCACGTCCGAGGCGCTAAGCCCCAGCACCTCTGCAAGCTTATCATATTTAACGGGATATCCGGCGGCAAACAGGATTGCCTCAATGGCTTCACCGATATCCGAAACTGAAGGCATTTGTTGTTCGTTCATGCGGGTGCTACCTCACTGTCTTGTTTTTGGGGTTGTCTTTGGTCTGCGGGAACGGGATTGATGCGCAATTTCGCGCCCGAGCGGTAGATCGAGTGCTCGTCGGCGTCCTCGTCGTCAAGCAGCACGTCACGTACCTTGAGCAGCTCTAAAACGCCTAAGAAGATGGCGATCATGTCGGCATGCGAGACCGAGTCGGAGAGCAGCTCCTCAATCGGCGTCCATTCCTTTTTCTTCATGCGGTGCAAAATGCCCACGATCTTGGCTTCTACAGGTACGATGGGCTTGGAGATCATGGGGGAGAATACCACCTTTTCCTTGCCCTCGCTTGCCTCGTTGTAGGCAATGATGCGGCGCACAGCAGCGCAGAGACTGGTGACCTGCTGGTCATCCACAAAGGTTTTGTCAATCGAAATTTCGTCGGTGTCCTTGACCATTCTGCCGCTGTAGCGCTCAAAGCGCACCTTGAGCTTTGCAGCTCCCTCCTTTGCCTGCTGATATTTGAGCAGCGCGTCAGCCAACTCGGCGCGGGGGTCTTTTTCCTCGGATTTCTCGTCGCGCGGCAAAAGCATCTTGGTTTTGATCAGAATCAGCTCACTTGCCATGACCAAAAATTCCGAGGCGACCTCAAGGTCCAGCTTTTGTGCCTCTCTGATGTAGGCAAGATACTGGTCGCAGATCAGCGCAATCGGGATATCCTGAATGCTGACCTTGTTTTTCTGTATCAGGGTCAGGAGCAAATCAAGCGGACCGTCAAAGTCAAAGGATTCAATTTTATACTTTAATTCAGCCATACTGTACCGCCGTTATGAAAAAATCAAACCGAGAATGAGATTGAGAGGCATTGCGAAGAGTCTGCCCATGACATCCATCAAAAAGTTGACAACGATGCTCACGGGGGAAATGCCCAGACGGGAAAGCACCAGCAAAATCACGATCAGCACAATACCGGTATAACGCTCGTACTGCATGACCTTGAAATACCACTTGGTAGGCAGGAACACGTACGCAAAGCGCGAGCCGTCAAAGGGCGGAACGGGAATGAGGTTGAATACTGCCAGCGCGAGATTGAGGTAGGTGCTCATGAAAAGGAACATGTCCAGTATCTGCAGCCAGATGCCGGGCTGCTGCACACCTGCCAGTATGATGAAGAATTGCAAAAGCAGGTTCAAAATCAGGCTGACGGTTGCGATCAGGAAATTGGAAATAGGGCCGGCAACGCCCGAAAGCGCCATACCCACGCGCGGATTTTTGAAGTGACGCGCGTTGATGGGCACGGGATTTGCCCAACCGAAGCCCACGATCAGCATGGAAAGAAAGCCGATGGGGTTTAAGTGTTTGAAGGGATTGAGCGTCAGTCTGCCGAGATTTCTGGCGGTGGGGTCACCCAACTTGTAAGCAACCCAGCCGTGTGCGGTCTCGTGTACCGACAGTGCAAACATAATGATGGGCAAGGAAAGCAGGATCGAGATCAGCGAAAGCTTGAAATCATCGCTCCCAAAGCCTGCGGTCAAGCCCGATTGTAATAAATTGAGAAGCATAAAAGTTACCTCGTGCAAATGGGATCTGTCACGTCGTAAGCAAGCAGATCCTCGTACGTTTCGCGGCGCACGACCACGCGCGCCTGTCCGTCCTTGATCATGACCAGCGGAGGACGGGGAATCTTGTTATAATTGGACGCCATGGAGTGCTGATATGCACCCGTGACCAGCATGGCGAGAATATCACCGCGTACAGGGCGCTGCAGCATCATGCCCTCGCCCAAAAGGTCGCCCGATTCACAGCAGCGACCCGCAACCGTTGCGCAAAAATCTGCAGGAAGGTCTGCTTTGTTGGCAATCAGCGCGGTGTAGGGGGATTGATACAGGGCGTATCTGGGGTTATCCGGCATGCCGCCGTCCACCGATACGTAGTTTTTAAATCCGGGGATCTGCTTGACCGAGCCGACGGTGTAAAGCGTAGCACCCGCAGCGGCAACGATTGAGCGGCCGGGCTCAAGAATGACGCGCGGCATAGTGATCCGGTGTGCGGCACACAGCTCCTTGACCTTGTCTGCAATGGTCTGCATGGTGCTTTCGATATCAAGCGTGGGTTGCTCTGCGGTATAGCGCACGCCAAGGCCGCCGCCCAGATTAAGCTCGTGCAGGCGTGCACCGTGCTTGTGCGTCATGTCTGCCATAAAGGCAACCATAATGGCAGCCGCGTCCACAAAGGGCTGCGCGTCAAAGATCTGTGAGCCGATGTGGCAATGCAGACCCTGCAGGTCTACGCCCGGGGTGTGCAGTGCGCGCATGACCATTTGTTCTGCCTGTCCTGCGTGAATGGCAGAGCCGAACTTGGAATCCACGCCGCCTGTGGAGATCGCCTTGTGCGTGTGGGGGTCAATGCCGGGGGTGATGCGCAGCAGAATGCGTGCGCGTATGCCGCGTGCGGTTGCCTGAGCGCTGAGCGAGTCAAGCTCCTCTGCGTTGTCCACCACAAACGTGCCAACGCCCATGTCAAGTGCTTGCGCAATGTCGGCATCTGTCTTGTTGTTGCCGTGGAAATAAATGCGCTCGGCAGGGAATCCCACGCGCTCGGCAATATAAAGCTCACCGGGAGAAACGCAGTCAATGCCCATGCCCTCCTCGGCTGCAATGCGGTAAATCTCCGCGCAGCAAAGGGCTTTGGAGGCAAACAGAGGCAGCGCGCGCTCGCCAAACGCCTGCTTTGCACAGCGCAAGTACAGACGCATCTGTGCGCGTACGGCGTTTTCATCAAGCAGGTTGACGGGCGTGCCGAATTCTGCGGCAAGCTCGGCGGTATCAAGACCGCCCACGGTCAGGTGCCCTTGCTCGTTGATATCAAAATGGGGATAAAGTAACATTGGAATTACCTCGGAAAATCAAAAATACGATGGATTTGAAATTTGCCCGGGGCAAATTTCTACCGCAACGTTCCGCAGCATGCGGAACACATCACTCGCGCACAGCACGAACATCACTTTGCGACAGCAAAGCATGACGTTTCGCGCAGCGAAATATTTCACTCCAAGTCAGTTGGGAGTCGGCAGATCTGCGTGCGCACAAATGACGCGCCAGACCTCGTTTTTGCCCTCGCCCTTGAGCGAAGAGAAGGGAATGATGGGGGTGCCGAGCTTGATGAGCTTGTGAGATGCAAGAGCGGCAAGGTTTTTCTCGCGCTCGGTCTTGTTGAGCTTATCCACCTTGGTGGCAACAATGGCGTAGGGGATTTGACTCTGATTGAGAAAATCCACCATCATCTCGTCGTCGCGCGTCAGCCCCACGCGGCTGTCTACCAGCTGCAGCACAAGGCAGAGCAGATCCACGTTGGGATTGTTGGTAAAATAACCGTCGGTCAGCATCGACCATTTTTCCTTGTCCTCGGGGTTTCGCGCCGCAAAGCCGTAGCCGGGCAGGTCAACAAGGAAGAGCTTTTTGTCTACGTTGTAAAAGTTGACCGTAATGGTCTTGCCGGGGGCGCTGGATACGCGTGCCAAGGATTTTCTGCCCAGCAGCGTGTTGAGCAGCGAGCTCTTGCCCACGTTGGAGCGACCCGAAAAGGCGACCTGGGGAATGGGATTGGTGGGGAATTGCTTGGCAAGTCCCGCGCTGATCTGCAATTGTGCGTTCTGCGTAATAAAAGCCATTATTTTACCTCTGTAAACGCCGTAGCGGGTGCACGGTGTGCGCTCTCGGTTACGGGGATGTATTCGGAAATTTCGGGGGTCACGGGCAGCACCTTGGGAGCTTCGGGCAGCGCAAGCGCAACTGCCAATACGTCCTCAATGCGGCTGCAGGGGATAAAGTTGACGTGCTGCTTGACCTCGGGATCAAGCTCGTGCATGTCTCGCAGGTTGTCGGCAGGGATGCAAACGGTATCTGCACCCGCGGTGTAAGCCGCAAGCGATTTTTCCTTCAAGCCGCCAATGGCAAGCACTCTGCCGCGCAGCGTGATCTCGCCCGTCATGGCAACGCCTCGGCGAACGGGAATGCCGGCAAGCGCGCTGATCATAGCGGTCGCCATGGTCACACCCGCGCTGGGACCGTCCTTGGGAACCGCACCCTCGGGCACGTGTACGTGAATGTCCTTCTTGGTATAGAAATCGGAGGGAATGCCCCACTTGGAGGCAACAGAGCGCGTGTAGGTCAGCGCAGCCTTGGCGCTTTCTTTCATCACGTCGCCCAAAGAGCCTGTCAGCTCAATCTTGCCCGTGCCATCGGTCACGGCAACCTCGACGCGCAAAACGTCGCCGCCCACCTCTGTCCATGCAAGACCGTTGACCTCACCGATCTCGTCCACAGGGGAGATCGCATCGGGCAAGCGCTTGCGCGGGCCGAGATAGCCTTGGATATCGCAGGCGTCGATGACAATGCGCTTAGCCTCGGTCTCCACCAGTTTCTTGGCTGCCTTGCGGCAAAGATCTGCAATGGTGCGCTCCAAGTTACGCACGCCCGCCTCGCGGGTGTAGTAATCAATCAGCTCGTCCACGGCAGCGTCGGTGACCTTGACGGTACGTGCCGAGAGGCCGTGACGCTTGAGCTGCTTGGAAATCAGGTGATTTTTGGCAATGCTGCGCTTTTCGCTCTTGGTATAGGTCTTAAGCTCAATGATCTCCATACGGTCGATCAGGGGGCGCGGTACGGTTTCTAAGGTGTTGGCGGTTGCGATAAACAAGCAATCCGAAAGGTCAAAGGGCAGCTCCACGAAATGATCGCGGAAGAATTTGTTCTGCTCGGGATCCAGCACCTCTAAAAGTGCGGAGGAGGGGTCACCGTGTGCGCTGATCGAAAGCTTGTCGATCTCGTCAAGCAAAATCAGCGGATTGCGCACGCCCGCGCGCGAGAGCGCGTCGATGATTCTGCCGGGCATGGCACCGATATATGTCTTTCTGTGGCCGCGAATGTCAGCCTCGTCACGCACGCCGCCCAAGGAAACGCGCACGTATTTGCGCTTCATGGCGCGTGCAATGGATGCCGCTACCGAGGTCTTACCCACACCGGGAGGGCCGACCAGGCAAATGATCTGATTTTTGAGATCGGGGGAGAGCTGCTTGACCGCAAGGAACTCAAGGATGCGCTCCTTGACCTTTTCCAGTCCGTCATGATCGGCATCCAGTACCTTTTTGGCAGCGGAAATGCTGATGCGGTCCTTGGTGGTCTTGTTCCAGGGCAGCGAGAGGCAAACGTCCAAGTAGTTTTCAATCACGCCCGCTTCCGCAGAGCCAAAGGGCGTGCGGGAAAGGCGGTCATTTTCCTTGAGCAGCTTTTTCTCCACCTCTTCGGGCAGCTGTGCCTTGGCGATGCGCTGCTTGTTTTCCCAAATCTCGTTATCGCCCTCGCCAAGCTCCTCCTGCAGGGTGCGGATCTGCTCGCGCATGTAGTATTCCTTTTGGTGTCTGGCAATGCGCTCACGCACGCGTGCGTTGATCATGGCGTCGCATTCCAGAATTTCCGCCTCGTGATCCAGCATCATGCACACGGTTTCAATGCGGATCATGGGATCAAAGCATTCCAGCACGGTCTGCTTGTCCTCGGGGCGCAGCAGCACGTTGGCGGCAATCATGTCGGCAAGCATGCCGGGGTCCTTGAGCGCGCGTGCTGTGTGCATGATCTCCTCGCCCGATGCGGGCAGGTGGCGAACCACGCGCTCCATAGCGGTAAGTGCCTGGCGCATCAGTGCCTCGGCGCGAATGCCGCCGTTGTCCTTGAGTGTGTAGGATTTGCACATAACCTCTGCGTATGTCGCATCCTCGGTGGGGTGCAGGGCGGTCAGCATACCGCGCGACATACCCACTGCAATGGCGCGGCTTTGTCCGTCGCCGGATTTGACAAGCTGTCTGATCTTGGCAACAGTGCCAACGCGGTACAGCTTGGAAAGCGAGGGCTCGCCGCTGTCCGGCTCGGCAGAATTGCGCAATGTGACCAATAAAACGGGCAGGGAGCCTTGAGCAGCAAGCTTTGCGGCGTGTGCTGAGCCAAAGCTGTCCTCTGCAATATCAAAGTTTACTGTTGCGCCGGGGAAGGTGACGATGCCGCGCAAGGCAATTACGGGCATGGTCATGCTTTCGGCTTTTTCTATATATCCTGACATGGTGCGTAAAGTTCCTTTCGTTGGTAGGGTAGTGCGATATATAATGCAATTCACGATGTGAACGGGATAACAGTATATCAACATAGCATTATAGCACAAGTGCGTGGAAATTGCTATATGTTTCAAGGTTTATTTACAATTATTATATAATTTTTTTCAAAAAAGGCACAAAAAAAGCGCGAAACCGCGCAAAAAAAGCCGAAAAACGGCAAAGAAAAAACGGAATCGGTAGAAACCGATCCCGCTTCCATATACGCTCGCGATTACCTCGGTGCGAACGAAGCTGATGCAACGTTTGGCGTCTTTGCATGCTTGATACCATGAGATTGATATTCCGCAAAGTCCGACTTGAGCTGCACCTTTACAACGGAACGTCTGCTTCCGTCGTGCAAGAATATTATACCGCAGCGGCGGCATTTTGTAAATTGGCAAAGTTGACGATTTTTGACGAGATATTTCGTGAAAAGGACTACGGGTGAGAATTTCAGTAGGATTTTTGCAAAATATTTTGTCTATTTTTCCGATAGACATGCATGTCGTACCGAACAGCCGTTCCTTTGGTCGACAAAAGGCGACGGCTGCTGCAAGCCGTTTGCCGTTTGCAGCAGCCGTTTTTTTGTTTAGTCCTTCTTTTTCGTGATAATTGTTACAGCCGCAGCCAGAGCCGTCAGCAGCAATGCGCTGATACTCATCACGGACTTGCAGCCGCCGGGTTGTACTGCGTCGGTTTGTGCGTCGGTGCTCTCCTGCCTGTCGGGTTCGGTGGTCGCCTCGTCCTGCACGGGCAGGGTGGTAGTCTCTTCGGGAGTGGTCTGGGAGGTATCCTCGCCCGTTGCGTTTGCCGCGGTCGAGATATAGCTGTACTTAAAGCGTCCCGAGGGAGCAACGTCACCCGAGGTGTAGAAGTCTAAAATATCACCCGAGAAGGTGGTATAGACGTAATCGGTCTGTCCCTTCGCGCCCTGATCCGCTTGGTCATGTACGTTGTCGGTCCAGGCAAAGTTGACGGTAAAGTCATAGCCCGAAAGACCCAGCATGCTCTTGGGCACCTTGATTTGCATGTAGTTGCCGCTTACGGTGTAATCCACCTCGCCAACTGCCTCTGTATCGTAGCCGTTGCCCGTAAATCTTTCCAGATATGCCTTGGTCGCGGTGGGGGAGGTCTTGTTGATTACGTAATCAAAGGTTTCCCAACCCTGACCCTGCTGATCGGTGTCCAGATAGAGCACCATCCAAAGCGGATCGGTGTAGGGGGTAATGGTATCGTTGCATTCCACGTAGAAGTAAACGTATTCGTCGTCTCTTGCCACGCGCGCACCGATGATATCGTTTCTGCCCGAGTATTCGTGGTAGGTCAGCTCACCCCAGCCCTTGCCCTCGCGATCGTCGGTGTTGCCGATATAGGCAGCGTAGTAAGGTGCAATTGCATTCCATTGTGCGTTATCGGCAGAGATATCCATGGTAGCTGCCTTGCCGGGTGCGGGAATGGGGCGCACGCCCTTATACTGACGGATAAAGTTGACCATTTGATAATAATAGTGGTCCTTCAAGTTGCCCTTGGTAGGCTCGATGTCACGGGAGAATTCGTCATTGAACTGATCGCAAAAGGCGTTGGATACGGCAGAGGCGTAGCCCTCGGGCCAACCGTCAATGCGCGCCATTGCCCATTCGTTCCAGCCTGTGATGAAAATGACCTTGGGGTCGATCTCAAGCGCGTAGTTGAACTGTTCGGCGAAGTTGTAGCCCCATTTGGAGGCTTCCTTGCCATCTACTTCGTAGCGGTTCTGATAATCGTGCGTGTAGGAGCGTCCCATGACATTATTGCCGCTCATTGCGGAGATCATATCCAGCTCATAATTGTGGTTTTGCGCAATGCCGACTGTCATCTGCTCTACGATCTTTTTGTTTCTGTCCTTGTTGCTGGCATAATAGAGAGCCTGCGGATAGGTGGAAAGCCAACCCCATTCACCTGCTGTCGTTTTGCCTACCTTATATCCGGGCTGACCGCCGCGCCAGGTAAAGAATTTCTTGATCTCTTTGCCGGCGTTATCGTCCGTGTTGATGGCGTTGCTGCGTGCCATGAGCATAGGCTTGCCTTCCCAGTAGAACCACAGCTTATGGTATTCACCATTGCGGAAAAAGTCCATGTACATCTCACGCACCTGCGTGTTGGTATCCGCGCCTCCGCCAAAGGGAAGCATGAAGGAAACCTTGGGGGTCAGCACGCCGTCGTCCATGGCGTCCGACCATGTATCGAACAGGGCAGTATAGCCGGATTTGTGGGTGGCGGTGCCGTTGGTGTTATCGGTCAGTACAGCGTCAATGCCTGCATTGGCAAGCAGCTCACCCTGACGGCGAATGACCCAAGTGTCGGTGCTTTCATAGTAGCCGTAGACCGATTCGTTCCAAGAGCCCTGAAAATGGCTCGGTGTCCATACCGGGTGATCGGGGTCTCTTACCGCCCCGGGATATTGCTCTGCGGCGTTGTTGACGTTGATTACGGTGGGGCGACCGAGATGCCACGTCCAGTAAAAAATGGCAACCGTTTTGTTCTCGCGGGGGTCTCCCACCTCGGCATTGGTCAGCGATGTGCGTCCCAGTCCGTCGGTGAACACCCACGTGTCGGGCATGACCTCGTGTGTATAGATGAGGCTGTCCTCGGGAATGACGTATTCGTCGGGAGCGGTGTGCTTTCCGTCAACGGGAATCTCGAACGGATCGCATGTGCCGAAAGGATCGGCAGGCTCGCCCACAAACGTGATTTTAAGCTCCGGCTCGTGGTTCTTTTCGCTACCGTCCAGGTACAAAAAGCCCTTGCCGTTCTGCACGTCGGTGTTGGTCCAGACGCCGACTGCGCCGCGCGGCTCAATGACGGCAAACAGGTATTCGCCTGCGGGTTGTGCTTCAAAGTCCAGGCGGTTGGTGGCATTGTCCTTCATGGGATCAATGCGCACGGATGCGATGGGCTCTGCCTCCAGAGAATCCTCGGGGTCGCCCAGCCAGCGGTACAGCGCCAGCGTGCAGGCGGAGTTGGTTTCGGTCCAGGTGGGCATGGCGAAGGAAAAGCCGGTGAACTCGGCATTGACCTTGGCGCGGTATGCAAAGGTGGTTTCCACGCGCAACGGGTTACGCGTGCCGCCTGTACCGTTCATGACCGAAATCTCCTGTGCGGCGGTGGGCAGGATCAGCGACGAAGCGCACACTGCCAGCATCAGCGCGCATAAGAGCAGCGAAACAAGGCTCAATAAGCGGGATCGTTTCATAAAAATCGACTCCTTTACCTGTATTTTGTTGTACACATTATATCATAAACAGCGCGGCGCGTCAATGATTTTGGTGCAATTTTTCACAAACTGTGCGGTATTTTGCAATAGTGCCAAAAAAATTTCGAATACCTATTGACAAGCGGAGTGGGATGTGGTATAATTGCACGGTAAATGAAGTGAAGCCCCTCGGTTTCCACCCTGCCGCCGTGAGCGCGCATGGGTTGATATTCTCTTATCTTGTGCCGCAAAGTCGGTGCAGTGGGCGTACGGGGGCAGATTGCTTCTGTACGATTTTTATTTTTCGGAGGTGTTTACCCATCGCTACCAATCAAAAAGACACGCTTATCAATGAAGAGATTAACTGTGAGCAGATCCGCGTGATCGGCAATGACGGCGCTATGCTGGGCATTATGAGCTCGGATCAGGCACTTCAAATGGCTTATGACAAGTCTTTGGACCTTGTGATGATGTCGCCCGATGCCACTCCCCCCGTATGTAAGATTATGGACTACGGCAAGTATCGCTTTGAAAAGGATAAGCGCGAAAAGGAAGCAAAGAAGAAGCAGCAGGTTGTTGAAACCAAGGAAATTCAGCTTTCTTGCCGCATTGACACCCACGACTACGAGACCAAGATGAAGAGAGGCCGCAAGTTCCTGGAGGCAGGCAACAAGGTCAAGGTCGTTCTGGTCTTCCACGGCCGTGAAATGAGCCATCAGCAGCTCGGTAAGGACATGATCGACAAGTTTATTGCAGACTGTGCAGATCTCGGTACCACCGACAAGAAGCCCGTGCTCAACGGTAAGCTGCTCAGCGTGGTGCTCTCGCCCGTGAAGAAAAAATAATTTCGTTCATTTTATTATCCCGAAGGTGCGTCCTTTCCATTGCGCCCCGAGGGAAAAATGATAGTGCTGTATGCACGCCAATCAAAATTGAAAAGGAGAAAAAGTAAAATGGGAAAGGTTAAGACACATAAGGCTTCGGCTAAGAGATTTTCCGTTACCGGAACCGGCAAGGTTAAGATGAACCACAGCCACCACCGCCACAAGCTCGGCATTAAGGATCAGAAGAGAAAGAGACATCTGCGCACCGGTGCAACCATCGCAAGCGCAAAGGTCGCTGCAAACATCAGAGAACTGATTCAGAAGTAATCGGAAGAAATTAGCAGAAGGAGGATAAGAAAATGGCAAGAGTTAAGGGCGCTATGATGGCGCGTAAGAGAAGAAATAAAGTTCTGAAGGCTGCAAAGGGCTACTGGGGTGCTAAGTCCAAGCACTTCAAGATGGCTAAGCAAGCCGTAATGAAGTCCGGCAACTACGCATTCGCCGGCAGAAAGATGAAGAAGAGAGACTTCCGTCGTCTGTGGATCACCAGAATTTCCGCAGCTTGCAAGGCAAACGGCATGAACTACTCTACCTTCATGAACGGTCTGAAGAAGGCTAACGTAACCCTGAACAGAAAGATGCTGTCTGAGATCGCAATCAGCGATCCCGCTGCATTCACCGCTCTGTGCGAGCAGGCTAAGGCTGCTCTTTAATTGAATATCGGGGATGCCTACACGCACGTGCAGGCATCCCCGGTTGCGTTTAATGGCATTGGAAAAACCCTTATAAAACAAGGGAAAACCGTGCCGAAATGGGCTGTGTGCATCAAATGCGCCAGCCCCTTTTCCCTGAAAATGCCCCTTTTGGGGCACCCTTTTACGGAGGATTTTTGCATGGATTATACCCCCATGATCATCACGTCCAGACAAAATGCGCAGGTCAGTCTTGCGTGCAAGCTGGGCGAAAAAAAGCACAGGCAGAGCGAGGGACTGTTCCGTTTTGACGGCGTAAAGCTGTATTGCGAGGCACTCCGTCGCGGCGTGGAGCTGGTCTTTATTTTGGTGGATGAGACGCAAAAAACGGCACTTGACGCCAAGGCGCGCAGCCTGTACGGGCTGGGTCTTGATGCTGCAAATTGCCGCATTTTGTATCTTTCGCATGATCTTTTTGTCAAAATTTCGGACGAAAATGCGCCCGAGGGCATCATTTGCGTTGCAAAATATATTGACAAAATTCATAAAATTGCTACAATAGATAGTAGTGACGAGGAGTTGGCACGTATTCTGTCGCCCCGTGGCGGCAGGGTATTGCTGTGTGAATCTCTGCGTGACCCCGGTAACGTGGGCACGGTCATTCGTACTGCGTTTGCTTTCGGCATTGATTGGCTGATTCTCAGCGGAGATTGCGCCGATCTGTATAACCCCAAGGTGCTGCGCGGTGCGATGGGCACGCTGTTCTCGCAGCGTATTCTGCGTGTGGACGATCTGGCTGCCGCTATCGAAATGATGCGTGCATCGGGCAGACGCGTGTATGCCGCCGCACTTGACGAGAGTGCCGGACAGCTTGGCAGCTTTGCTTTTTCAAAGGCAGACAGTGCCGTGATCGGCAACGAGGGGCACGGGCTTTCCCAGGGTGTGCTGCGTGCTTGTGACGCAAGCGTGTATATCCCCATGGCGGGTGATGCCGAGTCGCTCAACGCCTCTGTTGCGGCTGCCGTACTGATGTGGGAGATGTGCCGCAACGATTAAACCAATCAGAAAAACTGTTGACGTATGAAAGGAGCCGCTTGCATGAAAGGAAATGAAACCTTATTTTCGGTATGGCTGTCACTTTGCACAGGTGTTGCAAGTACGGAATTTGCCCCGTTGATCGCGCAGTTTGGCTCTGCATACGCACTGTTTCGCGCAGAGGAGAGCGAGATTGAGGCGCTGGATATCAGCGAGAGCCTGAAGGGTAAGCTGTGCAATAAGTCCTTGGACGAGGCTTACGGCATTGTCGATTACTGCAGGGCGCACGGTGTAGGCATTTTGTGCTATACCGATCCCGCATATCCGAGTACGCTGCGCGCCATCAAGGCGCCGCCCTGCGTGCTTTATTACAAGGGCAAGCTGCCCGATTTTGAAAAGCGCTTGTTTATCAGCATGGTAGGCACGCGCAGCATGAGTGAATACGGCAAGGACATGGCGTACAGAATCTCTTATGAGCTTGCAAGTACGGGTACTGTGATCGTCAGCGGTATGGCACTGGGCGTGGACGCGGCATGTGCCGTAGGCGCTTTGGCTGCCAAGGGCTGTACGGTGGCGGTGCTTGGATGCGGTATTGACGTGCCGTATCCCCGTCAGCACGAGCGTCTGATGCACGCCATTGCCGAGCGCGGACTTGTGCTGACCGAATTTCCGCCCTCCACGCCACCCAGAGGCTACCATTTTCCGCTGCGCAATCGCATCATCAGCGGTCTTGGCGTAGGTACGCTGGTGGTGGAAGCCGATCTCGGCAGCGGTGCGTTGATCACCGCAAGAGAGGCGATTGTGCAGGGAAAGGATATTTATGCCATTCCCGGCAACGTGGGCGATCCCAATACCTCGGGCACAAACGCGCTGATACGCGACGGTGCTGCCGTAGTGCTGGGCGCACGCGACATTTTACAAAATTATGCGTTTCTGTACCGCGACAGCGTGGATAGTGCCCGCCTGATGCGCGCGCAGGAGCGTTCCGATCCCGACCCCGCTGCTTTTGCGCGCTACGGTGTCGGTATTCCCGCGGCATCCGCACCTGCCAAGAGTGTGCGAGAGGTGCGCGAGGAGCAAAGCACTACACAAAAGAAATCTGCTCCCAAGGCAAGCAAGCCTGAGCAGACCGAGCAACCCAAGGCGGACGCTGCCCCCGCGCAGCCTGCGCCTGTGCCGCATCGCGACGACTCTGCCGAGGTGCTGGCGCAGTTTTCACAAAAACAGCGCGACATGTTCGCGCAGATCCCGCTGGATAAGGCGATCAGTGCCGATTGGCTGGTACGCTGCGGTTATCCCGCACACGAGGTCATGATGGCGCTGACCATGTTTGAGATCAAGGGCCTGATATCCTCGCTGCCCGGCGGACTTTACACTCGAAAATAATACCTTACCTGAAAGGACAAGAAATATAACTATGGCAAATCTGGTAATTGTGGAGTCACCCTCCAAAGCAACAACCATTAAGGGCTATCTTGGCTCTAACTATAAGGTCATCGCCTCCAAGGGTCACGTGCGCGACCTGCCCAAGAGCACGCTGGCGGTAGATATTGAGAACGGCTTTGATGCGCATTATATCAACGTGCGCGGCAAGGGAGACCTGATCAAGGAGATCCGCAAGGAGGCAAAGCACGCCACCAAGGTATTCCTTGCAACCGACCCTGACCGCGAAGGCGAGGCAATTTCCTGGCATTTGGCGGCAGTTCTGGGCATTCCCGTGGAAAAGACCCAGCGTGTGACCTTCAATGAGATCACCAAGACCGCAGTCAAGGCAGCGATCAAGCAGCCCAGACAGATCGATATGGATCTGGTGGATTCACAAAGAGCGCGCCGTATCGTAGACAGAATCGTGGGCTATAAGATCAGCCCCCTGCTTTGGAAGAACGTCAAGCCCGGTCTTTCTGCAGGTCGCGTGCAGAGCGTTGCGACCAAGATGATCGTGGAAAGAGAAAACGAGATCCGCGCATTCGTGCCCGAGGAATACTGGACCATTGCTGCACAGCTGTACACCGAGGACGGTGCGCACGTGTTGGCGCGCTTCTGGGGTGATGAGAACGGTAAGGTCAAGCTGACCTGTCGCGAGCAGGCTGAGGCGGTTGTCAATGCGGTGCAGGGCAAGCCCTTTGTCGTAGCAGAGGTCAAGCGCGCCACCAGACACAAGTCTCCCGCGCCTCCCTTTACCACCTCCACCATGCAGCAGGAGGCTTCCCGTAAGCTGGGCTTCCAGTCGCAGCGCATCATGCGCGTGGCGCAGGAGCTTTACGAGGGTATTAACGTCGGCTCCGAGAACGGTGGCGTTCAGGGTCTGATCTCCTACTTGCGTACTGACTCGCTGCTTATTTGGGATGAGGCGCAGGCACCAGCGCTTGCATTTATTACGGGCAAGTACGGCGAGCAGTATTGTCCCGCAAGCCCCAGAACCTACAAGGCAAAGGCAGGTGCACAGGATGCACACGAGGCAATCCGTCCTACCAAGACCGACCTTGAGCCTGCAAAGATCCGCAAGTACCTGACCACCGATCAGTACCGTCTTTACAAGCTGATCTGGGAGAGATTTGTGGCAAGCCAGATGCAGTCCGCTGAGCTGGCAACCCTGAGCGTGGACTTTAAATCAGAGGGCTATTTGTTCCGTACGGGCGGCTATACCGTGACCTTCCCCGGTTACATGGTGCTGTACGAGGAATCGACCGACGATAAGGCTGATGAGAACGACCCCGATCAGATGAACGATATCCGCTTGCCCGACATGAAGAAGGGTCAGGAGTGGCAGCTCGGCTCGATCGATCCTGCAAGACACTTCACCGAGCCCCCTGCAAGATACACCGAGGCAACGCTGATCAAAAACCTTGAGGAAAAGGGCATTGGCAGACCCTCTACCTATACCACCATCATTACCAATATTTCCAAGAACTACGTTTCCCGTGACGGTAAGTCGCTCTATCCCACCGCATACGGCGAGGTGACCACCAAGCTCATGGAGGAGAACTTCCATAGCGTAGTGGACTACCGCTTTACCGCACGTATGGAGAGCGATCTTGACTCGATTGAAAAGGGCAGCGTCGTCATGAACGACGTTTTGGAGAAGTTCTGGCGCGACTTTGCAGGTCAGCTGGAGAGCGCAGAGCAGGCACTGGCATCTGCAAGCTATGAGCTTCCCGTGGAAAAGACCGATATGATCTGCGACAAGTGCGGCGCGACCATGATCGTCAAGAACGGTCGCTTTGGCAAGTTTGCAGCTTGTCCCAACTACCCCACCTGTAAGAATACCAAGCCCCTGAACGCCCCCAAGGCTGAAGAAGAGGGCGAAGCACAGACCGAGAAAAAGGTTATTGTGGCTGATTTCAAGTGTGAAAAGTGCGGTGGCGATATGGTGCTGCGTACCGGCCGTTACGGCAGCTTCTACGCTTGCGCAAACTACCCCACCTGTGCCTTTACCAAGCCCAGAACCAAGGATATCGGCGTACCTTGCCCCAAGTGCGCAAGCAAGGTGGTTATGAAGTACGGCAAGAACAAGACCGTGTTCTACAGCTGTGAAAAGTACCCCGAGTGCGATTTCTCCTCTTGGGATATGCCCGTGGGCGAAAAGTGCCCCGATTGCGGCGGTATGCTGTTCCGCAAGAAGGGTAAGGCACTCATCGTTTGCCATGATAAGGCATGCGGCTATCAAAGACAGGCAACCGAAACCGAAATGACGGGTGAGGGTGAAGCATAATGGCTGAATATATTTCGATTCTCGGTGCGGGACTTGCAGGCTGCGAGGCTGCCTATGCGGCAGCCGAACGCGGCGTTAAGGTCAAGCTTTACGAGATGAAGCCGCAAAAATACACGCCCGCGCATCACGCTCCCACCTTTGGTGAGTTGGTTTGCTCCAACTCGCTGCGCTCGGACGCGATCTCCAACGCCATTGGTCTGCTCAAAGCAGAAATGCGTGCCATGGGATCTTTGATCATGCAGGCGGCAGATGCGACGCGCGTGCCCGCAGGCTCGGCTCTTGCGGTGGACAGAGTGCTGTTTTCCGAATATATTACGGATCGTGTGCGCAATCATCCGAATATCGAGGTGATCGAGTGCGAATGTGACCGCTTGCCCGATGACGGCATTACGGTCATTGCAACAGGCCCCTTGACCAGTGAGCCTATGGCGGACTATATCCGTAACGGACTTGGCTGCGCGGGTCTGCACTTCTTTGACGCTGCCGCGCCCATTGTGGATGCGGACAGCATCAACATGGATATCGCGTTTTTTGCATCGCGCTACGATAAGGGCGATGCCGACTATATCAACTGCCCGATGAACAAGGAGCAGTACGATGCTTTCTACGAGGCGCTGATCTCTGCAGAGGAGGCAGCCTTAAAGGAATTTGACCGTGAGCAGCAAAAGGACCTGACCGTTTTCGAGGGCTGCATGCCCGTAGAGGTCATGGCGCGCCGCGGCTATGAAACGCTGCGCTACGGTCCTTTGAAGCCGGTTGGCTTGATCGACCCACGCGTGGGTAAGGAATATTACGCTGTTGTGCAGCTGCGCAAGGAAAATGCAGAGGGCACGATGTACAATCTCGTGGGATTTCAGACCCACCTGACCTTCCCCGAGCAGCGTCGCGTATTCCGCATGATCCCCGGACTTGAGAACGCTGAGTTCTTGCGTTACGGTGTCATGCACCGCAATACCTATCTGAATTCTCCCGGTCTGCTTGGCGCAGATTACGCCATGCTTTCCCGTCCGAACGTATTCTTTGCAGGACAGATGACGGGCGTGGAGGGATATATTGAATCCGCAGGCTCGGGCTTGGTGGCAGGCATAAACGCTGCGCGCCAAGCAAAGGGACTGGACGCACTGATCTTCCCGCGCAAGACGATGAACGGTGCAATGGCACAGTACGTGCAAAACGGCGGCGTGAGCAGCACATTCGTGCCGATGAACGCAAACTTCGGCATCATTGAGATGCCTGCAAAAAAGGTCAAGGGCGGCAAGGCGGCAAGAAACCAGGTCATTGCCGACACCGCACTTGAAACGATCAATGAAATGCTGCCCGAAATAAACGCTTGATTCATGCCGTAGGGGCGACCTGTGGTCGCCCGAAACCATTTGAGATTTTTGTTTAGTGACGGGCGACCGCAGGTCGCCCCTACGGAATCGTTTGATGAAATCAGTGTTTTTCGGACAGAGAAAGGACGCTTATGAATCATTTTGCAAGCAGCTATCCCAAGCCCACAGAGCTTTTGCAAAAGACGCTGGGATACCGTTTTACAAATCATTCTTACCTGCAAAGGGCGCTGACGCACTCCTCTTACTCCAACGAGCAGGG
>JAZOLE010000168.1:0-8763 GCA_045652835.1 Eubacteriales bacterium
CGCTTCCACCGGCGACCAGTTGATTCTGGACGGCCCCCACAGAAAGGGTGACCTCCGCCGTGCAAGAGCTGGCGCTCAGATCATCGTTCCCAACTCCACCGGTGCTGCTAAGGCAATCGGCCCCGTTATTCCGGAGCTCAAGGGGAAGCTGATCGGCTCTGCCCAGAGAGTTCCTACCTGCCCCGGTTCCACCACCATTCTGGTTGCAGTTGTTAAGGGGGAGAACGTTACCGTTGACAGCGTAAACGCAGCTATGAAGGCCCATGCTTCCGCTTCCTTCGGCTACAACGAGGATCAGATCGTTTCCTCCGATATCATCGGTATCTCCTACGGTTCTCTGTTCGACAGCACCCAGACCATGGTTGCTAAGATCGACGACACCACCTACCAGGTACAGGTTGTTTCCTGGTACGACAACGAGAACTCCTACACCAGCCAGATGGTTCGCACCATCAAGTACTTCGCAGAGCTGGCTTAAGTTCTACCGAAAATACAAACAAGGGATCGCTTTGGCGATCCCTTTTTGTATTTCATCCGTCAAAGGCGAACGCCTTTGACGGATTTCATCGCGCAGCGATTTCATCCACGATAGTGGATTTCATCTGCCAAGGGCAGATTTCATTAAAAGGCGTAGGGGTGTTGGGAATGTAACCAAGGCTAAGGCGGGAATCAGAACCCTTGTTTGCGCCAATACGTGTCCAATTCGATTGAGCATCCGGCGCAAACCTTGCCCATGGCGCATATGCGCCATGGGCGGGGTTCTGATTCGGTGACTGGGCCGAAAAGAGAGAGGACAGGGTAGCTTTGCTACCCTGTCCTCTCTCTTTTTGGAGCAGGCAACGGGAATCGAACCCGCAGCATCAGCTTGGGAAGCTGAGGTTTTACCACTAGACTATGCCTGCGTACCTGCCTATTATATACCAAACCGAGGAATTTGTCAATCCCATTGGGGCAAATCCCTCGGTCTTTTTGTTCAAAAAATTCGATCTTATTCTCCAAAAATGCGATAAAGGTACGCCTCCAAGACTCTCGTTTCAGCAACGTATCCCTGTCTGCCAAGGTGCACCGCGTCAATGATCTTGCCCTCGGCATTTGTCTGCCAATGCGTTGTGTCATTCACAGCGGCATAGCAATTGACAAGATACACGCCCTCGTCTTCCCTATCGCCAAACGTCTCCTGCTGCATCGCAAAATATGCAAACTGCTGCGCGCGCTTTTTGGCAATGTCCGTGCCCTTGCCTGCAAGCTCATAGCCGCCGGTGGGCGAAAGGTACTCTGTCATCACAAGCACAGCGGTCTTGTCGTCGGTGGCGTTCTTGATCGATCTGATCATGGCATCCACGTTGTACACCGAATCCTGCGAATACACGTCGTTGGCGCCAAGACAAATGACCACGAAATCGGGTGCCTCATAGCCGTTCTCTGCCAGATAATAGCCAAAATCAAAGTAATGCGTGCTGCCCGTATGCAAATTGGTTTGCGGGTTTTGCGCGTTGTAAAACGCGTTGGGCACGTCAAATGCAACAGCACTTGTCAGATAATTGGTCGTGCTCCAAGCGCCGCGCCCCTCGTGCGGTGTTCCCGCGCTGCTCTGCCTTGTGCCAAGCAACGTCAAGGCATCACCAAAGGTGGCTTTGAGCGTGTTGACGATGGTGCCGTCACCAATACGGCTGTCACCGATGACAATGCCGCTCAGCGTCTTCTCCTGCTTGTCTACCGCAATGATCTGCGCGGTCTTTTGATACATAATGCGGTACGTGCCGCCCTCGGTCTTGCTCACCGTCACGGTCAGCGTATACGCGCCCGCCATGTTAGGGGTCACGCCAAAGCCTTGGTCGGTCATGACACAGGTGCAGCTGCCCTCCAGGCGATACGATACCTGCATATTCGCTGCAAGGCTGCCTGTCAGCTGATCGCTGTAAAACCAAAACTGTTCGCCCACGGTCAGCGTATAGCTGTCCGCCACGTTGGCGCTCACATTTTGCTCCTGCTCCTGCAGCACAAGGTATTTGGAGGAGGCATAGCACACCTCACCATTCCATACCACCTTGCTCCAGCCGCCCTCGGGATCAATTCCCACACGCGCCACTTCCGCGCCCGAGCTCAGCGTTGTGACCACGTTGCTCCAATCTGCCTTAACCTCGGGTGTGGAACGCAGATTGAGATTTCCGGTAGTACGCACCCACTCATCCACAATCAGGTATCCGTCCGCATCCTTGCCAAGCACCTGCGAGCCATCGGGCGTCACCACTGTGCCCACGTAGCCGGCATCCACGTGCACGCCGTCGGCTCTGACCAAGATCAGATGATAATTCTCGTCCACAAAGGCACTGACAATGCGATCCTCACCGATCTTGCCCGAAAATTGCTCAATCCACTCCTGCTCACTACCCTCGTAGCCATACTCGACCGCGATCTCATAAGCGGACTTTCCGGGCGCTCCTGCAGCGCCATCGGCTCCATCGGCTCCGTTGGTACCATCGGTGCCGTCTTTACCGTCCTCACCGTCTTTGCCATCGGCACCGTCCTTACCGGGCGCGCCATGTGCACCGTTGGTGCCGTTCTGTCCTTTCAGGCTGTCCAGCCAAGCCTGCTCGTCGCCCACAAATCCGTGCTCCACGGCAATTTCGTAAGCACTCTTGCCGTTCTGCCCGTCCTTGCCATCCTCACCGTCCTTTGCTTGATCACAAGCGGCAAAGCTTGCAAGCACAAGGAAAGCAAGCAGCGCAAGGCTGATTACTCTTTTTATACGGATATTTCTCATTATGCGTTGACCGTATCCACAAAACGGGCAAATGCTGCTCTTCCCTCGGGCGTGCACTTGTAAACGCCCGCGTCCTCCAGCACTGCCTCAAACACGCGGCCGATCTCGCGACGCAGAATGTCTGCGGTATTTTCCTCGGTAAAGGTGTACTGCGCCTTGAGCTTCTCTGCCCATGCAGCATGCTTTTCGATCTCAGGCACGCTTGCGGGATCAACACCCTGCAGCAGCGCGTCACGCAGCATCTCCATTTCTGTAGAGAGTCTTGCAGGCAGCACCGCCAAGCCCATGACCTCGATCAGACCGATATTTTCCTTCTTGATATGGTGCTTATCCTCGTGGGGGTGATACAAGCCCAGAGGACACGCATCGGTGGTCAGGTTGTTACGCAGCACCAGATCCAGCTCGTAACGCTTGCCGTCCTGTGCCATACGCGCGATGGGCGTGATGGTGTTGTGCGGCTTTCCCTCGGTCTCGGCAAAGATCATCGCATCCGCATCGGTATATCCGCGCCAAGCTGACAGAATCTTGTCCGCAAGGTCAACCAAGCGTGCCTTGCCCGTGCTGCGCAGACGAATGGTGGTCAGCGGCCAGCGCACCAGCTCCGCCTGTACGTCCTCAAAGCCCTTGAAGCAAAGATCACTTTCCTTGCCCATGCGTGCCATAGCAAAGGTGTAATGACCGCCCTGCATATGGTCATGCGAGAGAATCGAGCCGCCTACGATAGGCAGATCGGCATTCGAGCCGATGAAATAGTGCGGGAAAATCTCCACAAAATCCAAGAGCTTAGCAAACATCGCGCGGTCGATCTTCATGGGCGTGTGCTCTGCAGAGAGCGCGATGCAATGCTCGTTGTAATATACGTAGGGAGAATACTGCAAGTACCAAGGCTTTTGTGCCAAGGTGATCGGAATCTGACGCAGGGTTTGTCTTGCCGCGCGGCTGACCGTACCCGCATAGCCCTCGTTTTCATGGCAAAGCGCGCACTTGGGATAGCCCGAGGGCGGCAGCAGACGCGCTGCGGCAATCGCCTTGGGGTCCTTTTCGGGCTTGGAGAGGTTGACCGTGATATCTAAGGTTCCGTACTTGCCCTCATACTGCCAGCAAAGGTTCTTGGCAATGCGATCCATGCGGATATAGTTGCAGTCGCGGCTGAGCTTGTAGAAATAGTCGGTCGCAGCCTCGGGATCATTCTTATAAAGCGTACGGAACGTGCGAATCACCTCACCGGGTCTGGGTGTGACGGCGTTCATCAGCGCGGTATCATACAGGTCGCGATACACCACCGTGTTGGACTCGATCAGCCCCTTTTCAAAGGCGTAGTCGCACATCTGCCCCAAAATCTCGTCAAGCGGCATCTCGGGCGCAGGCTCGACGGGCTGCTCGTAATCCGAAAGACCGAGCGTGGTCAGCAGCGAATTGATCATATAGGACTCGTCCTCAACGCACGCAAGGTCGGTGCGAATGGCGTAGTCAACAAGAGCGCGGATAAGAGTATGGATATTCATGTCGTTCTCCGTTCAAAGCAAATTTTTCTACGTTCATTATAGCATATAAAACACGGAAAGTCAAACGGAATTGGCGGATTTTTCGAATTTCTCGTGAATTTCAACATTTCGCAAAAGTACTTGACAATCATGCATGGGCGTGGTACAATAGTAGGGTCACGCGGGTGTGGCGGAATTGGCAGACGCGCCGGATTTAGGATCCGGTGGATTCCCGTGCAGGTTCAAGTCCTGTCACCCGTACCAAAAAAGAGAGGGGTATCAGCGATACCCTTCTCTTTTTTGGTACGGTTTGTACACAGGACTTGAAGGGGAGCGGCAATGAATGACAGCCCAGTGGGCTGTCAGAACCGCGACTGACTGAGGCGCGTAGCAAAAGTCCGCATCAAAACGCGGCTTTTGCGTCGTCGCGCCGAGACTCAAGTCCTGTCACCCGTACCAACAGATATGGACGCCTTTGGGCGTCCTTTTCTGTTGGTACGTGTGACAGGTAACGCGAAACTGCTTCGAGCTTGCTGCATACCGAACAATTTCATATAGGTAATATGCATGCTCGTGCAATAGCGAGCGCAGCGAGTCTTTGCCAGGTTCAAGTCCTGTCACAGATATGGACGCCTTTGGGCGTCCATATCTGTTGGTACGGGTGACAGGACTTGAACAGTTCTTTGTGCCGACGGGTTGTCGTGGGCGCCAACCCCTACCGACGGAGATTTTGCGTGCCCTATTTGATTGGTTTGGCGGGCGATCGATGATCGCCCCTACGGACGAAACCCTTATGGTACAAGGAATATGTCCTCTGTGACTTGTAGGGGCGATCAGTGATCGCCCGACTTCGCGTATTGGTTTCTGCAATCTTCCCTATTTCATTCGTAGGGGTTGGCGCCCTCGACAGCCCGTCCGCGCAATGCACTCTTTCCAATCAAGCAAAAACCGAACCATTCCCTTTCGGGGGTGGTTCGGTTTTCTTTTATGCTTTTTTAAAAATCATCTTTCCTCGCGGAAGTACGGCAAGCCGAGCGAAGCCGGAGGCTGATGCTCGCGCTTTTTGCGGATGCTGATCACGATCAGCACCACGATGGTGACCACGTAAGGCAGCATCTGTAGCAGCGGTGTTGCGCTCATATCCAGCTGAATACCCAGCAGCGTGGGGATTCGCGAGCCTGCGATATAGAGCAGACCGAACACGAACGAGCCCAGAATACTGAGCGCGGGCTTCCACAAGGTGAAAATAACCAGCGCAACAGACAGCCAACCAAGTGCCTCGATGCTCTTATACGCCTCGTAAGAGCCTGCATAGTTCATAATGTAGAACAGACCGCCAAGCGCAGCAATGCCGCTGCCGATCAGCGTTGTCACATACTTGTATCTTGTGACGTTGATACCCACCGCGTCAGCCGTTGCGGGATTCTCACCCACGGCACGCAGATGCAGACCCACGCGCGTTTTGCCCAGCACAAACGCTGCAACAAGCGCAATGGCAAGTCCCAAGAATACCATAATACCGCAATACATCAGTGCGTCGGTTCTTCCCTGGAAGGGATAGCGGAAATACTTGAGCGCATACAGATACGACATACCGCCGCCTACAGCCATGGGAGCCATGACAAACTTGGTCACGCCTACGCCAAAGGTGGTCATAGCAAGACCGGTCACGTTCTGATTTGCCTTGAGCGTAACCGTCAAAAAGCTATAGATCAGACCCATGAGCATACCACCGGCAAAGGCTGCAAGAATGGCAATTGTCACGATCAGGGGCCAAGGCAGGCCGCTGCTTTTGACCAGCTTAAGAGCAACGCAGCCGCAGGTGCCACCCACGCACATGATACCGGGAATACCTAAGTTCAAATGTCCCGCTTTTTCGGTCAAGATCTCACCCACGCAGCCAAAAAGGAAGGTCATGCCCAGCGGAATTGCTGTGATAACAAAATCAAGAAACGGATTCACGACGTTTTTCCTCCTTTTCTAACCTTTTCGCGGAATTTGAGCTTATATCCGATAAAGAACTCGCAACCAATGATAAAGAACAGCACGATACCTACGATAATATTGGGGAATGCGGGGTCAACCGCAGAGCCGATCTCGGCAGAGCCCTGCTGCAGGAAGGTGACAAACAGGCTTGAGCCGATCATGGTAAGCGGATTGAACTTAGCAAGCCAGGAAACCATGATAGCGGTAAAGCCCATACCGCCGACCGAAGTAGTGGTGATCGAATGGTCCAGCGCACCTACGATCAAAAAGCCTGCCAAGCCGCAGATCGCGCCCGACACGATCATGGTGCGAATCACAACCTTACCAACGTTGATACCGATATATCTTGCGGTATTTTCACTCTCACCTACTACGCTGATCTCGTATCCCTGCTTGGTATAGTACAAATATACAAACACCACAGCGGTCAGTATCAGCGTCACGGCGATCAACAGGAAATATTCATGTACGACCACGGGCAGATGTCCATGTGCCAAGCGCGGCAGCACGCTACCGTTGCTGGGACACCATTTTGCAAGGCAAAACGCCACAAGACCGGTGGCAACGTAGTTCATCATCAGGGTAAACAGCGTTTCGTTGGTGTTCCACTTTGCCTTGAAAATTGCGGGAAGTCCGCCCCAGATCGCGCCTGCAAACACAGCAGCGATCAGCATGAGCACAAGCAGCACGGGCGCGGGCATTTTGCCGCCAAGATAATACGCCACCGCAACCGATGCAAGCGCCCCCACCAGCGTTTGACCCTCAGCACCGATATTCCAGAATTTCATACGGAATGCGGGCGTGACAGCAAGCGAAATGCACAGCAGCACGGCGGCATTTTTCGCCAGCTTCCAGATATTACGCTGCGTACCGATCGCACCACTGAACAGCGTTTTGATGAATTTCAAAAAGTCAACGTTGTCAAGAACCGCAACAGACAGCAATGCGCAGATCAATATGCCCGCCACAACCGCAATAGCGCGGATCAGCATGGATTTCCATATCGGCATAGCGTCGCGCTTGACGACGCGGAAAAGCGGCTCACGCGTCAGCTTATCATGCGTTTTCACTCTCTGTGCCCTCCTTAACTTCAAATTCGGTCTTGGTCATGAGCAGACCGATCTCCTCCTTGACAGCACGTTTGCCGTCTATGACGCCCGTCACGCGACCTGCGCAAAGCACAAGGATGCGGTCACAAAGCTCGATTAACACGTCAAGGTCCTCACCGACAAAGATCACGGCAACGCCCTTTTCCTTTTGTTCGGTCAGCAAATGATAAATGGTATAAGACGAGTTGATATCAAGACCGCGCACAGGATATGCCGCCATAAGCACGGTAGGAGAGGCTGCGATCTCTCTGCCCACCAGCACCTTTTGCACGTTACCGCCCGACAAACGTCTGACAGGGGTATGCGTGCTGGGCGTGGAAACCTCCAGATCATGCACAATGGTCTGCGCCAGCGTACCCGGATTTTTGCGGTCAACAAACATGGAAGGTCCGCGGCGGTAGCTGCGCAGCATCATGTTATCCACGATATCCATGTTGCCAACCAATCCCATGCCCAGTCTGTCCTCGGGCACAAAGGAAAGGCGCACGCCAAGCTCACGGATCTGCAAGGGAGTCTTCTCACGCAGATTGATAACCTCATCCTCCTTGAACAGGATCTCGCCTGCCTTCACCTGCGCACAAATCGTCTTTTTCGAGAGTGCTTTGCCGCTCTCATCTCTGCCCGTGAAATCCTTGCCGTTGGTATAGCGGAGCATCCCCTCACGCGCCAGCTCCATCACGCGCGCAAAGGTTTTGTGATAGAACGTGATCGGCTTGTCCTTTTTGGGATTATAGTAGGTCACACTACCCTTTTGCAAATGATGTAATCCCGCAATGGATTCAAGCAGCTCGCGCTGACCGCTTCCTGCAATACCCGCAATACCCAAGATCTCACCGCTGTAAGCGCAAAAGCTGACGCCATCCAGCAAAAGGTGTCCCTCGTTGCCCATCAGTGTCAGATTCTTCACGTCCAGACGGAGTTCGGGATTTTCGGGCAAGGGGCGGTCAATATTCAGCGTGATCTTCTGCCCTACCATCATGTCGGCAAGCTCTTTTTCGTTTGTTTCGACGGTGTTGACCGTTTTGATGTGCTCGCCCTTGCGAAGCACTGTAACGCGGTCGGAAATTGCCATGACCTCGTTCAGCTTATGCGTAATGATAATGACCGATTTGCCATCCTCGCGCATGGCGCGAAGCACGTCAAACAGACGGTCAATCTCCTGCGGGGTCAAAACAGCGGTCGGTTCATCCAGAATCAGCACGTCCGCACCGCGGTAAAGTGCTTTGACGATTTCCACCGTCTGCTTTTCCGTTACCGACATTTCGTAAATCTTTTTGTCGAGTTCTATATGAAATCCGTATTTTTCGCTCATCGCGCCAATACGGTTTTTTGCCGATTTTAAGTCGTATTTTTTACCTTTATCCGCGCCAAGCACAATGTTTTCGGCGGCGGTAAAGACGTCAATCAGCTTGAAGTGCTG